>DAINRX010000088.1:0-1554 GCA_036741635.1 Nitrososphaera sp. | reverse complement strand
CTCTGAAGGCAACGCGCATGCGACAGAGCGCATGATAGGCCAGATGTTGTGACAGAAATGGACGGCCTTCGGGACCAAAAGGGCGTAGTGGCGATAGGCGTCACGAAGAGGCCGGACGTCATCGATGAGGGACTATTACGCCCCGGAAGGTCTGAGAGGATACTTGAAGCGCCAGTGCCTGACACCTCCGCCAGAAAGGATATACTGAAAAACTACATGCCCAAAAAGCAAATTGACTCCTCAGTCAAGCTTGACAGGCTGGTCGAGATGACTGACGGCATGACAGGTGCCGACATCTCGGCAGTAGTAGTTAGTGCTGCAGCCATGATGGCAATCAAGGAGCACGTTGTTGCATCCGGCAACAGCGGCAAGGGCAAGATCAGGATAACTATGTGGCTCATTTCGAGAACGCGCTGGAAAAAATCAAAAAGAAGAGCAGGGCGGCAAGCACCAGCAGCCTCGCCTAGCTACTGCGTGGTGAGCCAGTCAAAGATGAACTTGGCTGCCACTCCGATGAGCACGAGCCCAAGGAGCCGCTGGAGCAGTAGCTCTTTTGCGTCACGGGACACCCTTGCGCCTATCTGCGCTCCTACAAAAGCGCCGGCAGAAAGCGCGATTGCCTGGAGGTAGTCAGGGTGGCCCAAAAATGCGTGTGTAAAAACGCCTGCAAGCGAAGTCATCATGAGGGTAAGCTGCGAGGTTGGCGCGGCGCGCTGCATAGTCATGCCAAGCACGAGCAGCATTGCCGGCACGAATATTATCCCGCCGCCCACGCCGAACAGGCTTGATATTATGCCCGCTCCAAAGGTTGCGGCAAATACTGCTGCCCGGAGAGCGATCGACCTCTTTGACGCTGCGCCTTCCTTCAGAATCGAGTTCTTGTACAGCACATAGATGCCAGTGAGCATCAGGAGTATGCCAAAGTACAGCTTGAATGATTCTGCCGAGAGATAATCCGAGAGGAAAGCGCCCAGCACAGCGCCGGGAATCGCAAAGGCTGCCATCTCGATCCCGAGCCTGTAGTCTATTCTCTTTTGCTGAGAATACTCGATCGTGGACGATACGCTCGTCGAAGTCACTGCAAAGAGGCTGGTGCTTGCGATGTGAGCAGGCGGAAAGGCCATGAACGTGAGAGCGGGCACCATAATTATACCGCCACCCACGCCGACCATCGAGCCCAGTGTACCAGCACCGAGACCAACGGCTATCAGAATTATTATCGTCGTTATCGCATCAAGCAAATGTCCCTGGCATCCCTTTCCGGGATGGCTTTAAAGCGAGCAGGGTAAAAATTCGTTTGTATAGCTATTGCGGAGAATAAACAACAAATGACGAGCGGGCGGGATGGAGTGATTCCTCACGGCAATTCTGTCTACCCTTTCGGTTGCTACTTGCCCTAATTATCTTCTAGTTGCTCCTTCTCACCGATGTCTGGATAAGACGATGCACGGAATCAAAGTAAATGTTCGTCAGGCATCCATAGTAACAGTTTATGAGTAATCGCTGACCTATTTTGTGATTCAGATTTATCTCGCACAATCAAAATAAGCTTCA
>DAINRX010000087.1:0-6350 GCA_036741635.1 Nitrososphaera sp. | reverse complement strand
GGCTGGCTCTCGATGTAGCCAGCCGACGTCATCTTGATGAACTCGGCGTTCTTTTGCATCTCCGGTATAGTTTTTGCGCCACAATAGCTCAGGCCGGAGCGCAGGCCGCCGGCAAGCTGGCGCACGATCTCTACGACGCTTCCCTTGTACGGCACCATCGCTTCCACGCCTTCCGGCACGTAGTCGTTCAGGTCGTCAGAGTCGACCACCTGCGACCCTTCCTCACGGTACTTGCGCCCAAGCGACGCGTAGAATGAGGCCATGCCCCTGTACATCTTGAATTTCTTGCCATTCTTGACAAGCGTCTTGCCCGGGCTTTCGTCGGTGCCGCCAAAGAGGCTGCCCACCATGACTGACGATGCACCGGCGGCGAGCGCCTTAGTTATGTCGCCCGAGTTGCGTATGCCACCGTCCGAGATAACCGGGATGTCGTAATCCTTTGCCACCTTGACGCTGTCGATCACCGCGGTCAGCTGCGGCACGCCTGAGCCGGTGACGACGCGGGTGATGCATATCGAGCCCGAGCCGACGCCCACCTTGACTGCGTCCACGCCGGCCTTGATAAGGTCTCGGGCGCCGTCGCCCGTCGCCACGTTGCCTGCTACGAGCTCGCAGTCAGGGAATGCCTTCTTTATCATGTGGACAGTGGTAATCGCATTTTCGCTGTGGCCGTGCGCAATGTCTACGACCAAGACATCTGCACCTGCCTCAAGCAGCGCCTCGGTGCGCTCGAGGTAGTCGCCCTTGATCCCGACGGCCGCGCCCACTAGCAGCCTGCCTTTCTTGTCCTTTGACGCGTGTGGGTACTGCTCCATCTTCAGGATGTCCTTGCTGGTAATGAGCCCCACTATGCGCTTTTTGTCGTCCACCACGGGCAGCTTTTCAATCCTCTGGTTGTGCAGAATTTCCTTGGCCTGCTCTATGGTGGTGCCGGCCTTGGCCGTGATGACGTCCTTTGTCATCAGCTCTGACACTTTACGCTTGTTATTCTTTTCAAACGTAATGTCGCGCCGGGTAATGATGCCGGCGAGCTTGCCGCCCTCTTCGACCAAAAGGCCGGAGACGCCGTACTCCGCCATCGCTTTCCGGGCTTCTGCCATTGTCACGTCCGGCTTGATGGTGTACGGCTGCTCTATCATGACAGACTCTGATCGCTTGACTTTGAGGATCTCGTCCACCTGGTCCTCGATTGTTATGAAGCGATGGATAATGCCGATGCCGCCCTCCCTTGCCAGCGCAATCGCCATCCCTGACTCAGTGACGGTGTCCATGTTGGCGCTGATGATTGGTATGTTGAGAGTGATTTTGCGCGAAAGCTTCGTGCGCAGGTCGGTCTGCGATCTGGAAACTATGGGCGACCGTTTAGGAACGAGAAGTACGTCGTCAAATGTCAGACCTTCTCTAATGTCCAACTATTCCCTTGCTGTTTAGGTGGCTGGTAGCATTATAAGCGTTTGCCATCAGCAGCTATGGGCTTTGAAAATAAGCATTATTTCTCGTCAGCCTTCTGCTGCTCTAGCCTGTGGCGCCGGATAATTTCTTTATCAATCTCTTCGTGCTTTATCTGCTCCCCCCTTCTTCTTGACGTCTTCATTGCCTGCTGCTTTACGTTTTTCCTTTCTTCCTCTAACTCGTCCCTTCCTTCCTGCTGCTTCTTTCGCAGCTCCTGAGTGTAATTCTCCCGAAAAAGTTTCTCCTCTTCTGTATATTCTTTATCAACCATATTGTATCTGTTGCTACTTACAAATGTTCCAGCAAAGGAATATTTAATGACTTGCTGCACATATATCCACAGTATTGTAGATGCTGTTTGCGATGTTGTTGAGATGAAAAATTGTGAAAAGAAAAAGAAGTAGCAAGAGCATGAAGGTCGAGTACTTTTTGAAACAACCATAACAATACCGACACAGATTCTACACCGAGCCATGCGCGGCTAATTGCTATAGTAGGACGATGCAGACAAGGCGACCGCATTGTAAGAGTACAGGGGTTTGTAGTCTTTGTAAAGAACAAAGTTGGTCAAAACAGCAAAGGTCACCAACGTAGGTGCCAGATTTGCTACAGCAGAACTAGTACAGCAGCAACAGTAAGAAATGCAAATCCAAAGAATAATGTGGCTACTGCCTTTTGATGGAAAGTACCAGAGATGTTTTTTCTCTCTATCTCGGTGTATAGTATTAATTATGATCATTTGCCTCTTATTACTGATTGAAAAAGAAATATTCCATGGGCGGAAAGTGTGAGTGTCTATGTCACAGAAGACCAAACACCGATTATTGTGGCTACTGTTCTCAGTCACACACTAGACAACAACCTTCTTTTAGAAGGTAAAAATTGTAAGAGAGAACGCCTCTTTCTTTTCTGCTTTCATCCAATATATCTAATTCTAAAAAGAAAATGGTTCCCAAGAAGCCTATCACAATTTTCATCTGGAAAAAGGCAAGACGTTAGTTTCCTCGAATTCCCTGCGCCACAAGGATAGAGTAACATCCAAGGCCGCAGTCTTCGCAGATAGGCTTCATGCTATTTTTGGCATCTGCGCTCCCTATGCAGCACGGCTGCTTTATCCGGCCCATGTGGTCAAGCGAAAGTATGGCCCAAGACGGACAGCCTACCGGTGCCGTTCCAACGCCGCCCCAGTTGCCCTTCATAAGAGTGATCTGTCGGACGGGATTGACTACATAGTCAGGATACTTTTTCTTTAGCGCAATAAGCTTGTCGACCACGTCATTTCTCTTCTCTCCGTATGGCAGCCAAAGAGGGTCTCCTTTGACAAAAGGAGTATGGAACTGGAACCCAATCTTGTTTGCCTTGCCGCGCCACTCTTCGACCAGCTCTTCGATAGTCGCGTAGTTTTGCGAATTTATAGTCATTGATATCCAAATCTCTTTCCAAGCAGGCTTGCCGTTACAGTCCGGCCCTGCAATATAATCGAGGATGTTCCTCCTCGTCTTTCCATACGTTCCTTCTCCTCTAATCTTATCATGTATGTGTTGTGTTCCATCCATCGACACCCAGTAAAAGTACAGGCCGTCGTACCTCTTTAGCGGAAAAGTGGCGTTTGTGACAACGCAGACCCGCTTGGGCATCTCCTCACAAAAGACCTGAATGATTTCTGGTCGAAGCGTTGGCTCGCCACCCACCAAGGTTGTGAGGAGTATGTGCTGCTTGTTGAATTTCTCCCGGATTATGCGCCGCCAATCCTCCACCGACATGTCCTGCTCCTCCTCCTTGCGGTTGAGCCACCAGTAGCAATGCGTACAATGAAGATTGCAGACGTTGTTTACGTCGACAGAGCCGTACATTGGCTGCTTTGTCTTGAACAGCCTGTACGCGGTCATTTTCTTGAAGATGCTAATGTAAAACGGCATTTCGCGCAAGAGGTCGGTTATGCCGCGGCCATAGACAAGATCGACCATCGCAATTGATTGCGTAACGTGGTAGATAAGCATACAGGGTTGTAAGTACTAGTCACAGGCGCGGCACCAAGTAATAAGAAGAACCTCATAACGAGCTTCTTTACGTTCTTCAGCTTAAGAAACTTCGTTTATTCGCTATCATTGCTTCTAACGAACGGGCTTGATACAGCATACAGGGTTGTTGCAGAAATATTGCATTCCAAAATATATATTGCTTGATGCGAAGGATGCTCCTTCTTTATCCATTAGACATCCACAAAGAGGGCAATGTGGTTTGCCTTCAAGCAACTTCTGAAGAATTGACATACGAGAGACACTGTTGTTCTTGTGCTTATTAATGGTTCTCGTCAAACATATCGGACGTTGTCGTCGCCCTACTTGACATGAAGAGTAACTACGCCGACTTTCTTCGATAGTTTGATTTTGCATTTACGCTTTTCTTTGTCGAGCTTTTCCTTCTCTTCTTAATCTTCCCCATTTTTACTATAGATGGGAAGGCGTTATATTTAAGGACATGACGAATAATAATGCAGCAGTTTTTCTCTGTTTCTGTCATCATCACTTCATAGCTGAATCAAGGTAATTCTTGCAACAAAGGTCTGAGCAGAACACTAGAAAACCTTTAGCGGCGCTTGAATATTGCACGCCCTCAACAAGGTCTTGAAACCCTTTCCCGCATGACTTGCAACGTACATACATGCTCTAAATTGTATCGTAAACTCGTCTTTCATAAGGTTGTTTGCAATACTGAAGAATTCGACAAGTTAGCATCCAACAAAATGCATCCTCTGGATTAAACGCTTAACTATGGCGAATGCAATTGTTCACTGTACTATCCTCGTGCCTCAAAATATTCGGGTATGCAATACATGTGGCATTATCTTTGATGTACAGTATAGACCTAATCGAGACTGTCCGGTATGCCATGGTGGCAAACATACACTGTTTAGGATAAGAACAGTTGAAGAACGGTAGCTAAGCATTCCCTTTATGGCGATCGCTGTTGGCATATGTCGAGCGATATACGGTACCTTATATCGTGTCGGAAGCAACAGATCTTCATGGCGTGGTGTTTTTATGAATGAGAAATGACGAGTCAGACCTTTTCATCAAATGCTCCAATTGCAACCATCCTACTGCTACGGCATTAGCAGCTGCAGCATCGTCAACGCCTGCACGGTTTCTTTGACGTTGTGCGTCCTGATAATGCTTGCGCCACTGAGCGCTGCCATCGCTTCGCACACTACGGACGGCACAAGGCGCTCTTCTGCATTCTGCAGGTTCAGCAGGTGACCAATGAACGACTTTCTTGAAACAGAGACGCACACCGGCTTTTTCAGGATCGCAAGCTTGTTCAGGTTTGACAGTACTTCGATGTCGCGCGTGTACCAAGGCAGATCGACCATTTTTGTAAAGAACGGGTTTTTGCCTTCCTGCCGGAAAAAGCCTATCGACGGATCAACGATTATGCTGCCGCCTTCTTCTTCTTCTTCTTTGACGCCGGCCTTTTTTGCCAAGGCAATGCTTTCCCTTAATGCCCTGACTGTGCCCGGCATCCTGCCTGTAGTGGCAGGCGAGCGGCTGTAGGCGCCCACAATGACAGGCACGCCAGCCTTTGCAACTATGCCTGCCATCTTGTTGTCGTACTTGAGCCCAGTCACGTCGTTGATAGCGTCTGCGCCGGCTGCTATTGCCCGCTCTGCGACGGCGGCCCTTGGCGTATCTGCCGAGATGGGCAGGCCGCAAGCGCTTTTTATTATTTTAATTGCGCGTACCATCCTCTTCGCTTCCTCCTCTATGGGAATGATTGTTTCAAGGTAGGGCGCCGTCGACATTGCGCCGACATCGATGATGTGCGCACCGCCCTGCTGCATCTCCCTAGCAGCTGCGGCAATTTCCTGATCAGTCGTTCTGACAGAGCCCTTGTAAAACGACTCTGGACTGACGTTGATTACTCCCATCACTTTTGCAGCGAGCCCGCGCCCAATAGATGCCCTGCCTATCCTTGCCAACAGCCGTTCTTGATTTTTGTAGTATATATTGAAAGCTGCTGCAACGCTAATCTGGCTTGTCTGCCATTGCTTGTGTGATGATTGAGGAACAGCAGCCGCAGGCGGACAACCCGGCCTTCTACGTCCCCAAGATGATGTTCTTTACCAAGGGCAAGGGCGTCCACAAGGACTATTTGACGAGCTTTGAGCTGGCATTGAGAGACGCCGAGATTGCAGACCTCAACCTGGTTTCTGTGTCAAGCATCATGCCGCCCCACTGCAAGGTAGTGAGCAGGCAGGAAGGGCGCAGGCATTTGCGGCCGGGCCAGATCGCTTTTACGATAATGGCAAGGTCTGCCACGAACGAGCCCAACAGGCTCATAGCAGCGTCGATAGGACTTGCCCGGCCTGCAGACGAAAGCCAACATGGCTATTTGTCTGAGCACCATCCCACAGGCGAAACCGCGCAAAAGGCCGGCGACTATGCGGAAGACATGGCAATGGAGATGCTTGCCACTACTCTCGGGTTGCCAAACGACCCGACCCTTGCGTGGAACGAAAAAGAGGAGCAGTGGAGGCTTTCAGGAAAGATCTACAGGACGCAGAACTTTACGCAGTCGGCGGAAGGCCACAAGGACGGCCTCTGGACAACGGTCGTCAGCGCAGCGGTTCTCATCCTGTAATCTCGAAATTGACCTGTGCGGTTATGATGCCTGAGTTCGAAGGCATCGTGTGCACGGTTGCAGAATAGTCGCCGGGGCCGGCGCTATCGTCCTGCCACATTATTTCCTTTGACTGCTCTGGCTCGAGCTCGGTTATGACCTGAGCTGCCGGCGCGCCGTATTCCACTCCCGTGTTTGTGTTCTGGATCTCAAGCCCAAGCGCAGAGTCGGGAAACACCAGTGTTTCGTCGCCGTTGTTCTTGACCGTAATCACTACC
>DAINRX010000086.1:4049-6401 GCA_036741635.1 Nitrososphaera sp. | reverse complement strand
TCACCATAGTACTGGTGAGCAGCCAGGTTGTACAGCTTTTGTCCGTCTATCGCAACTGTGCCCTGCTCTGAAACGTCCTGGCCGCGCGACCCCTCTTCTAGCGCAGACTCGTCCTCTGTCACGTGTAGCTCTCCGCTGCCGCCAGCGACGATGTTGACTGCCTTGGCAGAATAGATCAGCACGATGTGTCCCACTTCGCTCTGAAGCTCCATGCTGTCCGCGTGGTTCTTCCACTCTCCTTCCAAGTATATCGTGTTGGGCTTGAGCTCGCCTTCTGGGATCGTGTATTTTACAACTTGGCCAGGCTTGAAGCCCTCCGGATTTCCAAGCTGCGCCCTTGCAAAGTTGTATCCGAAATAGAGCTCAGGCGTGTTTATCCGGTAAAAGTCGACGCTCTGCGCGTTTTCCGGTCTGCTTATCGATCCGTTGATGGTGATGTTCTGGCCGGCAGCAGCGGCGCGCTCTGTCAGGAGCGACTGGATCACTTTTTCGGTTTCTGCGTAGGCCCCTTCGCCGATATGGTCGTACCGGATGTAGCCTTCATCGTCGATCAAATATTTTCTAGGCCAGTACTGGTTTTCGTATGCCTGCCAGGTTCCCTTTTCATTGTCCTGCACCACAGGGTACTTGATTCCGAATTTGTCCACCGCGGCCCTGACATTGTTGTAGTCTTTCTCGAATTCAAATTCCGGCGCGTGGACGCCAACTATCACCAAGCCCTGATCCGCGTACTTTTCGTGCCATGCATTAAGATATGGAATAGTCCTGATGCAGTTGATACAGCTGTACGTCCAGAAATCGACGAGCACCACCTTGCCTTTCAGGTCTGCAAGCGTCACCGGCTCGGTATTGATGTAGCCGTTGATTCTAGCAAGCTCAGGCGCCAGCTTGAACTGCGACTTGTCTATCTGTACTTTTGTTATCGTGCCATTATCTTCCACTATGGCGGCAGGCACAAATTCTCCCTGCTGGCCAGAAGCTGCTTTGTTGAGAGCCGGGCTGTTAAAGTAAACTCCAAAGCCGGCGATAAGCGCGACGACTCCGATGCCCACTGCTAGAGCGCTCACGTTGTCCGTGTTCATATCATATGCCCCTCTCAAAGTTGATTATCTCGCTTGCAAGCGGAAAGTTGCCTATTATGCTCAGCTGGTTTGTGAACACAAGGATGCCAAGCGCGATCAGGATTGCGCCCATTACCGGGTTAAAATACTTCAGGTGCTTGACCATCTTTCTTATCATGCCTGTGGCCTGCGAGAAAAAGGCGCCGGTGATGAGAAAGGGGACTCCAAGACCCAATGAATAAGCAAGAAGTGAATTGTACGCAGCGCCGGGCGATGTCGCTGCGAGCGTGAGCGTGGTACCCAATATCGGACCGACGCACGGCGTCCACCCGGAAGCAAACGCGGCCCCAAACACGAACGACGTAATGTAGGTTGTCTTGAATCTTGGAAGGTTGGTGGTCACCCTCTTTTCAAAGTTGAGTATCCTCAGCTTTGTCGACAGTATTAGGTAGGCACCAAAGCCGATTATCACTATGCCGCCTATTGCTTGAAATGTGCTCTGGAAGCCAGTGCCGACATTGGCAAGGAAACTGTTCAGGATCACTCCCAACACTGCAAAGACTAGCGAAAAGCCTAGCACAAAGTAAACCGTGTTCAGAAAAATGTTAAGGCGGGTCGACCCCTTGAGCGTCATCGAGGACTGGCCGCCTGAAGTATTCTGCTGCGGAGTTTGCCCCCGGAGCTCGCTGAGGGTGGTGCCCGATAGGTACGAGACAAATGCAGGGATTATCGGCAAAATGCACGGCGAGAAGAATGAACCTGCTCCTGCAAGCGCCGATACCAGAACGCTGGTCTCTACCAATTCATGCAAAATCTGGCAATTTTTGAATTAATACTTTTTTCCAAATTGCTTCCAGATCACCTCCATATATAGTCAAGGGTGTATATGATAAATTACAGAATAACTTTCAAAAGCGCAGCAGAATGCCAGCCGACAATGAAGTAGCTGCTTGCTTGATAGGAAATTAGGAAGCAGCCTTTGGAGTGGTTTTTTTTACTCCTTCAGGCCACACCGTGACCTTTAGCAGGGCGATTATCCCTGCAAGTTCAGCAATATGTATCCCAACAAAATAAGGAAGCAATTCGTTGGAATAGAGAGGTGCCATTGCAAAGTAACCATAAACTGCTATTATGTTATGGAGCATCAGCATGCCCGCAAATACCATGAGTCCTACTGTAAACGTGGCTCTGGTCTTGCGATATATGTTGGCATAAACGACTAGCAGTGTAACCAGTATTGCCGTGTTTGCCATGCTAACTATGGAGCTGATGTCCATCAGTAAAGCCATTA
>DAINRX010000086.1:0-3949 GCA_036741635.1 Nitrososphaera sp. | reverse complement strand
TTCATGTTGTAGGGGCGGTCCTTGAGGAGGTCGATTATCCTGATCCTGTTCTCGCCGCCCCGAGAGCCGGCAAAAAGGAACCAGAGCAAGCGCTTGGCTTCGGGATCAGGCATTTATTCGTTGACTAGTAGTTGGGCTAGAGATTTAAACTTGAAAGCGACACCGCATACCTTATATCTGCGTGCTCCCTATCATAGGGCAGACAAAGGTTTTACGGCGGATTTGTCAAGTGTGCATGAAAAACTGCACAGAAAAGAACTTTTCATATCTTCCGTGGCTTTTGTAGTAGTAGTTAAAAAACTACAGAGAAAAACAACAACAAAAGAGTAAGTGAAAAAGGAAATGACAAAAACATTTGAAGAATTGGGATTGAGTGCTGAACTAACAAAAGCACTCCAAGAAAATGGATTTGAAGTGCCTTTTCCTATACAGGAGGCAGCTATACCCCTTGTTTTGCAGGGTAAAGATGTCGTGGGGCAGGCGCACACAGGAACCGGCAAGACAGCGGCCTTTGGTCTGCCGATATTGGCCCAGATAAAGCGCGACGGCCCGGTGCAAGCTCTGATACTTACACCGACAAGGGAATTGGCGGTACAGGTAACAAACGAGATCAACCGGTTTGCAAGGTACACAGGAATCAAGTCGGTCTCCATCTATGGAGGCCAGAGCATCAGCCTCCAGCTCGACAAGATAAGACGGGGCGTCCAGATAGTAGTTGCAACGCCTGGCAGGCTTATTGACCACATCAAGCAGGGCTCGATAATCCTGGACGATGTCAAGTTCGTGGTGCTCGACGAGGCAGACAGGATGCTTGACATGGGATTTATTGACGACATCAAGTTCATCCTGTTCTATGTGAATGAAGACAGGCAGACTTGCTTGTTCTCGGCGACGATGCCTCCAGAGATCCTGAGGCTTGCAGAGGAATACATGAGGCAGGACCAGATAGAGCGCGTGAGGCTCAACGAGGAAGAGATCACGCTCGAGACCATTGACCAGTCATATCTGATAGTTGAAGAGCGCGAGAAGTTCAAGCACCTGACCGACTTTATCAAGCAGAACCAAGACGCCAAGGCGCAGACCATCGTCTTTGCAGCAACAAAGCAAAGAGCTGACAGGCTGGCCTACAAGCTCAGGCAGGAAGGGTTCAGAGCAGTCACCATCCACGGCGACCTGACGCAGAAGCAGAGGGACAACTCGATGTTCAAGTTCAGGAAGGGAAGCGAGGACATTCTCGTCGCAACAGACATTGCGGCAAGGGGAATCGACGTCCCGGCCGTCGGCCATGTGATCAACTACGACATCTCTGAAGACCCGAATATGTACTTCCACAGGATCGGGAGGACAGCGAGGGCCGGTGGAGAAGGCAAGGCCATATCGCTTGTCTCAAGCGAAAGGGTTGCCGACTTTGAGCGGATACTTGGACAGACAAAGCTGCCGATACGCAAGCTCAACGACGAGCTTGGAATCGCAGTGCCAGTAGCGCAGCCGCGCTACAATTCATACGGTGGAGGCTACCGCAGAAGCTACGGCGGTGGTGGAGGCTACGGCAGGAGCAGCAGCGGCTACCGCGGAGGTGACAGAAGGCGCAGCGGCGGTGGTGGAGGCTATGGCGGCTACCGGCGTGACGGAGGAGGAGGAGGCAGGGGCTATGGCGGCTCTAGACGAGGCGGCTACGGTCGCAGCCGCGGGTACGGCGGCAGCTATTACTAGAAGCGGGCATAGAATACCAATCATTTTTAAAGCCTGCACGCCCTTTTCTTTTTGCAATGTCTTTTGGCGTCGATACCCTTGGAGGGCTAGCTGAGAAGCTCAAGCAGCTGGTCAACGACACCCAGAACCTGTACGAGTCATTTATCGACGCAAACCAGCTCTACAAGCAGGGCAAGATGGGCGATAAAGAGTTCTTTGCCAAGATAGGCGAATTCCTAGTTGCAACGTCTGCGCTGAACTTTCTCGCTGTGCGAGTCATACTGGAGATGAAGACCGCAATGGAAAAGGGCACCTCGATCAAGGGCCCTACTGGCGGCAGCTCTTATCCATCAGCCCCTCAGGCAGGGTTTGGCATTGGCGGCTTTGTAGGCACCGGCGGAACGGTCGGACCTCCGGCTGCCGGAGGCGGCAGCGAATACACCCTGCCTTCTCCACAACAAACAGAGCCTACCCTCAAGCCAGTCGACATCGAGTTGCCAAGGCCCCACGCAGGCGGCGGATCTTCTACAAAGAACTGCATTATTTGCGGCGCTTCGATACCGGCGCACGCCAAGTTCTGCAGCAAGTGCGGCAGGTCGCAATAATTAATAGCCACTTTTAGGCATTTATCAACAATGACAAAGGTGTTCAACGGCAGGGCCGCCACTGAAGAATACATGTCCACCCACTCGCTTACATTTTCCACGCCCGACATGACACTGAGAAAATTTGCGCTCTGGCTGGGCGATCAGGTAAACACCCCCGGTGGCGAGCGCGGGCCGCGGCTCTTACTATACCTTGAGGAAAAGGGCAGCAAGAAAGAGTCGGACCTTGCGCCTGACGTTGACGACTCATTTAGGCCAAGTGGCGCCGTCACAGACATGTACAGCGGCATAGAGTCGGCGCCCACTGAAGCGATGACGCCTCCCCAGCTGACGCCGCTTGACAGGGAGACGCTAGAGCCTGGAATGAAATTCTGCATCAGCTGCGGCCACAAGATGAAGGCTAACGCCAAGTTCTGCAGCAAGTGCGGTAGCGCCCAGAGCTAGCTAGCGCTTACTGTTGTTGCCCTGCCTCTCCTCCTTCATTTTCAAGTAACATTCGTTGCATATTGTATTTGAGAACAGAAAGTTGAGCGAGTAGAACCTGACCCTACCGCAGGACTCGCAGGTGCGCATATGCCTGCTGCTTCTGGTCGTGCCACGAATAAATAGTGTATCGCAGAGTACAACGTTGGTTGAAGAGGCTCAGGCTCGTAATCACCGGGAACCCGGGAGTGGGCAAGCATACAAGCGCCAAGATAATTGCAGAAAAGCTGGGCGCAGAGATAATCGACATCAACAGGGTTGCAATTGACAATAATGCAATCAAGAAAAAGACTGACCGCGGCCTTGACGTCGATGTCAAAAAGCTGGGCGCGCTGCTGGCAAAATCGTTGAAATCAAAAAATGACCTGATAATAGTCGGGCACCTTGCGCCATACGTGATCAAGCCAGCAGCTGGCGTCGACATGGCGGCTGTTTTGCGCAGGTCTCCCTACGAGCTGAAAACAACATTCAAGAAGAGAGGGTACAGCACGGACAAGAGCCGCGAGAACGTTGCAAGCGAGATCCTTGGCGTGTCGCTCTACGACTCGCTGAAAACTTTTGGCAAACGAAAAGTTGCCGAGTTTGACACGACCGGCAGGACTCCTGAGCAGACCGCCGGCGAAATAATATCGGCGCTGTGCAAAAAATCTCCAAGGCAGACAGGGATAGACTGGCTTGCCCTTGTATCGGAAAAGGGCGACATGCAGAGGTTCTTTGAATACTGAAAGTTTACATTTTGCGACCAGCATAGAAGCAACAATGAGCAAGGCGCGCATGAGCGACACAGCGGTTCAGGCAAAGACTGGCAAGAACTGGCAGGCAGCAGTGGTTTGCCATCCTTGACAGAGCAGACGCGATGAAAATGAGCCACAAGGAGATGGCAGAATACCTCTATATGATAAGCACAGGGTGCCGGGCTGGTGGTGCCAGATGATATAGTAGTCGCACATACGAGCAAGAGCGCGGCTTGAGGAAGAAGCACCAAAAGGCTGACGGCTACGCGGTGAGCGCGCAAGCAGGACAGTTGAGGTTCCAATAAGCATTTTGTACAGGCACTGGAGCGACGAAAAACTGCGGAGCAAGTGGCTGAAAAACAAGCTTGCAGTCCGCAAGGCTACGCCAAACAGGTCGATGCGAATCACATAGAGTGACGGCAAAACAAGTGTAGA
>DAINRX010000085.1:0-6463 GCA_036741635.1 Nitrososphaera sp. | reverse complement strand
GGCCATCACCCAGCAAGTTGTTGGTTATTAACCAAAAACAGGATCGAATTAATTAATATGCTCAGGTCTGCCAAGATCGGCTGCTACTAATTGTATACGCTTGTCGTTTGCGAAAAGCCGGATGCGGCCAGGCGGATAGCGCAGGCTCTCGGCGATGCCAAGGAATCAAGGTCGGCTGGAGTCCCGGTTTTCGACGTGGCGAGCAGCGACAACCGCCATTATAAAGTATGTTCGGCGCTTGGCCACCTTTACGGCCTAGCAGATGTTGCAGGCAACAGAGGCGTTTACCCGGTGCTTGATCTGGAATGGGCGCCGGTCGCAAAAAACGCAAGGGCGGCGCGCGCCATCAGGGTCATTTCCGATCTGGCAAAAAATGCTGATGCGTTCGTGCACGCCTGTGACTATGATCAGGAAGGAGAGGTCATAGGGCACAGCATACTGGAATACGCGTGCAGCGGCAAATACCAGAAATCATTGAGGGCCAAGTTCTCGACGCTGACTGACGACGAGATAAAAGAGTCATTTGCCAGCCTTGCAAGTCCAAACGACGGGCTCGCAGAGGCAGGCAGGTCGCGCCACATGCTTGACTTTATTTACGGCGTCAACCTGTCACGAGCGCTTGCCAGGTCATTCAAACTAACAGGCAGGTACCGCAACCTGTCTATCGGAAGGGTGCAGGGGCCGACCCTTGCGTTTGCAGTCGACAGGGAGCTCGAGATCAGGCTGTATGTCCCCGACCCGTACTGGACGATAGCCGCGCAGTTCAGCAGCGAGGACGGCGAGAAATTTTCAGCGCAATACGAAAAGCCCAAGGTAGAAAAACTGGCAGAAGCCAGGGCGATTGTTGACGCATGCATCGGCAGGGACGGGACTGTGCGCGACATTGCAAGCAAGCAAGTTGTTCTGCGGCCGCCGACTCCATTCAATATAGGCGATCTCCAGCGTGAAGCGTACAGGCTGTTCAGGATTTCTCCGGGATACACGCTTGCGATTGCCGAAAAGCTGTATCTGCAGGCGTTTATATCGTATCCAAGGACGTCGAGTCAGAAGCTGCCGCTTTCGATAGGCTATGCAAAAATCATTTCCGGCCTTTCAAAGATCAGCAGCTACGGCAATCTGACATCATTGCTTCTCTCCTCAAAAAGAAGCAAGCTTGCGCCAAACGAGGGCAGGATGACTGACCCTGCGCACCCGGCGATCTACCCCACGGGAGTTGAGCCGCGGCGTATGCTGGGCGGGCTTGAATTCAAAGTATACGACCTGATAGTGAAGCGGTTCCTTGCGACGTTTGGCGACCCGGCGATAAGCCAGTGCACAGAAGTGACGATCGACGTCAACGGTTACGCGTTTAGGGCGGAGGGCAAGGTCCCGGTTTACGAAGGGTGGATGGCATTTTACAAGCCACATATCCAGCTGGAGCAGCACGAGCTGCCAGAGATGCGCGCCGGCGACAGGCTGGAAAATTTGGGGATAGAAATGGAAGAGAAGTTCACGCAGCCGCCCCACAGGTACAGCCAGGCAAGCTTGCTAGCCAAGATGGAGCAGGAACAGATAGGGACGAAGGCGACGAGGGCGGACATTATCGCCACTCTTTTCAAGCGCAACTACATCGCCGCCGGGCAGGGCAGAATCGAAGTCACCGACCTTGGCTTTGCCGTCATAGAGTTGATGAGGGCGTTTGTCCCGGCGATTGTCTCTACTGATCTTACTAGGTCGATAGAGGAGCAGCTTGAGAAGGTGGAGCAGGGCTCAGCTGACAGCGTTCTTGTAATTGAAAATGCGGTGGACAGGCTCGTCGAGTCGCTGGAGGCATTTATGGGAAATGAGCCTGACATCGGCAGGCGGATAAGCGGCGCAGCTGTCGCAGACGATGCAAAGGCTGCCATGATAGGCGCGTGTCCTGTCTGCGAGAGCGGCCAGCTGCGCATGATACGATCGCGGACGACGAAAAAACGCTTTGTCGGCTGCTCAAATTATTCTGCTGGGTGCAAGGCGACTGCGCCGCTGCCGCAGAAAGGCGCCATCAGGACGACAGGCAACGCCTGCCCGGAATGCGGTTGGCCAGTGGTCGGGGTCGTGTTTGCGCGCCAGACAAAGCCGTGGAAAATTTGCATTAACATGCACTGTCCTTTGAAAAAAAGATAGCTATAGAATATGCTTCGCTAACATGCCTTCACTAACCTAATAAGAAAACTGCATGCAATTACTATTGATGTTGTACAGCGATCATGCCCATCTTTGCGAATACTGCAAAGTCTCCCTGTCCGCGCGATAAGCATGAATGCAAGTGGAAGAATACCACAACGACCACTTTCTGGCGCTGACCTGCTAGAGCTTTTTCAATAATTTCTGCTTCATCTGTTGGAATTCTGCCTCTAAGAGAATCCCCCTGCTCCTTGAGCTTGGCTATCTTGGCCAGCTCGTCTGCCACAGAAACCTGCTGATTTACGATGGTCGAGGTTTGCTGCGCAGCTTTCTTGGCTCGCTCCATCCTCTGCTTGATTATTGTTAAAAGTTGCTCGGCCTTGTCCTTCGGGATGGCATCAATCTGACCGTCTCCTTCTCGACCCCAAGCTAATAATCGCTCGGTTTACTGAGCCTGCTCATTTCGCTTAGTCCACGAGCTCGAATAAGTATGGTGGCAGAGAAGACGCCTTTTTCCAATTTTACGCTAGTGATCTTGTCATATGAAATATCATCGATGTTTTCACGCATGCCAAGCATCGTTGGGTTCCGAATAATGACTCTTCTATCAGTAGCGAAAATAACGTTGGGCGTGGCTATTACCGAGCCGCCAGGCTTCATTCTCGAATGCTTGGCGACCAGCAGCACTTCTTCATCCTGCTCCAGCCTGCTAGCTATTTTCTTGATCTCTTCCAGATCCTCTTTATCGGTCAGGCTTGTCTTGAACAGCGCCTGCTTCTCCTCCTCCTCTTTTTTGCCAAAGCCAAATAGCATATACAGGATTATTATATTATAGAGGCTAGTTCTTAACCTTTGTCACTTGTGAGACAGCTTGTACACGTCCGTCCTGCGGTTCTTCAATAGCGGCAGCGACCTTCTCACCTGCTGGACGCGCGATTTATCGATTTCTACAACCTCGACGCCTTCGCGCTGGCCCATGTCTACCAGCACCACGCCAAAAGGATCAACAACCATGCTCCTGCCGCAGTAAATGTTGCCCACCTGATCCGGCGCGACGACGTACGAGCCGTTTTCAATCGCTCTTGCCTTTATCATCGTCTGCCAGTGCTCCTCCTTCATTTCGCCTGCGACCCACCCCGAAGGTGCGACCAGCACATCCGCCCCCTTGACTGTCAATATCCGCGACATTTCTGGAAAGCGCAGGTCGTAGCAGATCATGAGCCCAACGCTCCCTGCCCTTGTCCTGACCGGCTTTTCAATCCCTTTGCCACGCATCAGCTTGTCCGACTCTTTGAACCCGAGCGCGTCGTACAAATGCAATTTGCGGTAGACGGACGATACCGATCCTGTCTGGCTTATCATAACCGCAGTGTCGTAGACGCGCTGCGGCGAATTGGCTCTTTCATAGATGGTGGCGACGACGCCTATCCCATTCTTTTTTGCGGCCCTTGAGAGCGTGGTGACAAATTCGCCCCTGATGGTTTCGGCAACGCGTGCAAGCTGGCCAGCGGACTGGCTGCCGGGCGAAAACGCCATCTGGAATTCCGGAAAGCATACAAGGTCTGCGCCCTTGCCGGCCGCTTCGCCGATAAATTCGACTGATTTTTTCAGGTTCTCCTGCTTGTCCTCCGACGAGCGCATCTGCACTATTGCTACTACTTTCTTTTTCAAGCAGAGCAAGAAAAGATGCCGAAAATAAAAATAGTTTGTGCCTGTTACTACTACAACGGCCTGCCGGACTGGAACCAGTTCTCCTTGGGCTTTTCGTCAAAAACCACTATTACATGCTCTGGCTTTGTCTTCAGTATCTGCACCGCAGCGTCAGTCACTGCCTTGGCGAACTCGTCCTTCTGCTCCTTGGTCCTGCCGGGGTACATCGACACTAGAATGAGAGGCATATATATGTGTGGAAGAGTTTACGCCGGCTGGTTTATATGTGCATCAGCGACCGGCGTCGGCGCTATTCCAACTTCCGGGGCAGAGTGGCCATTTGCCTTGGCCAGCTCATAGAGCGCAAGGAGGTAGCGCTTTATGAAATTCACCCCAGGCGACGGCCTGCGGCCATTCTCATAGTCGCTTAGGACAGAGGGCGTGATATCCATCTTGCGTGCAAGGTCTGCCTGCTTGATTCCGAACTTTTTCCTCCAGAATTTCAGCTGCTGCGGCGGGCTTTCGCTCAATACTACAGAGCCGGCGATCCATGTCAATTCGCTATCGTCGGCAACAATGTTATTGTTGTTTTCAGTACTGGACAAACGCTGATTGAACGCTCTGACAGGTGATAAAAAGATTATGCTAATAATAGAGCCTGCCACTATCGCCACATGTGACCTATGATCAATTGTACAGGCTTAATGGCAGAGTGATCCGGTGCACGCTCTGCCCTAGGCTTTCGCAGTACATCAGGAAGATCGGGCAGACAAAAGTAAAAAGGCACGCAGGCGAGCGGTACTGGGCGCGCCCGCTGCCAAGCTGGGGCGACCCAAACGCACGGCTTTTGATAGTGGGGCTTGCGCCCGCCGCACATGGGGGCAATAGGACAGGGCGTATGTTCACCGGCGACAGCTCGGGCGACTGGCTCGCAAGGGCGATGCACGAGGCCGGGTTCGCAAGCATGCCGACTAGCAGGTCAAAAGACGACGGGCTGGTGCTCAAGGACGTCTACATCACTGCAGCTGTTCGGTGCGCGCCGCCGGGCAACAAGCCACTGCCGTCCGAGCTGGCAAGCTGCTCTCAATACCTGCGGGCAGAGCTTGAGATAATGAGCAGCGTCAGGGTCATCCTTGCGCTTGGCAAAATTGGGTTTGACGCCTATTGCAGGGCGGCGGGCCTGAAGGGGCTGGCTTTTGCCCATGGAGCCTGCTACCCTGCCGCCGGCGGAGGCAAGACGCTCTTTGCCTCGTACCACCCGAGCAGGCAGAACACCAACACGGGCAAGCTGACGTGGGAGATGTGGATCGGCATCTTCAGGGCTGCAAGAGCGATTTTGGGCGAGGGTTACGCCAGATAATTTTAATAATAACAATATAAAAGAAGGAGAAATAATTAGTTAGGCGGCTTCGTTGCAGCATGACTTGCAGAGATACTCTACCTTGATGACCGGGCCCAAGTCGTACATCATCTTGCAGTATGCGACATTGTTGCACCGCGCACACTGGACCGGCCGAGGAATCGACGTGTAGGTCTGCTTTCTTGTTATCGGGGAATCAAACACTTCTATCGAGCGCTGCTGGTTAGCGCCTGCTGGCTTCTTCATGCACTAATTACATTGTCAAACTAAATAAGGGATATTACTTTGTGATCCTATCTGGCCACAGCTAAAAAAGGGCAAGCGAGAAGCAGGCATAGCATAATGAAGCATGCTGCGCCAAAAGCAGTAGAGACATGAGCGAGCAAAATGACAAAACTCCCGAGCAGGTATCGGATGAAGATTACAAAGTAGCTCCGACCAGTGGCGACAGAAAGAAGATCCTGAACAAGACATCTAGCGATAATAATAATAGTGGCAGAGAGCAGGCTGTAGAAGAAAACCATCAGCTTCCCGGCATTAAAGAGCAGGAAGAAGGCCACACCCGAATAAAGGCATATGATGCGGATGACAGCTATAACGAGATTGTAAGTGGACATAAGGCCATTGAAGCTTTTGCAACAAGGCAGGAAACCTGTAAAGTATGCGGACTGACAGCGCGCAACAAAGAAGAATTACAAGACCATATTCGCAGTGCACACTAGTGGCTGGCGAGTAGACGCCAGATGCGCAATGCTGAACTATGCGTCCTACTACCATGTTAACTGCTGCCTATGAATAATGATGGAACAGCTGCGCCAGTAGCAGCTGGATTGGCTGCGGGAATTGCGTTTGTGCAAAACCCGGGAAATACCAAGATGCAGTCGTTGAAATAGCAATGCAAAACTCGACGCTTCAAAACTTGTTTGGAGGAAGAGAGGTGGTCGTATCATACGTAAGGGACTGGGGCGTCAGCCA
The DNA here is from genome assembly GCA_036741635.1 of Nitrososphaera sp. Taxonomy (GTDB): domain Archaea; phylum Thermoproteota; class Nitrososphaeria; order Nitrososphaerales; family Nitrososphaeraceae; genus Nitrososphaera. Next base: position 333 of record DAINRX010000085.1, on the reverse strand, counting down.
TGCCACAAAATATGCCCCATCAACAGGTGTGCCCTTATGCTATTTGCAGACAAGTCTGACTCAAAGAAGAAGATGTCCCTATTGTCAGCACTGATTAACATACAATCATCCAAAGTAGTCTATATCTCAGCTAGCACTGGCGTTTTAGTTAAAAAGACAAAGGATATTGAAGAAGTCAGGCTTCTTCTTTCTAAATATCCTGACGCAGAAGTAGAGGTTAATCGATACCCAGGCCATTTTGAAATTATCTACTGGGTAGACAGGCATGTCTCTGTTTCTGAAGGAGTCAAGCATCCCAGCTGGCGTACCCTTTCCATGTGGATAGAAATGACG
>DAINRX010000084.1:3431-6549 GCA_036741635.1 Nitrososphaera sp. | reverse complement strand
CGAAGAAGTCAGAAACGAAGTAAGAAAGCTGGTTGCAAAGCAAAAGAAAGGAAGCATCGACGACCTGACGGCTTTTGCAGGCGAAATAGAAGAACTGCTGGCGCTGCTCGAGTTCAAGCCAGAATGGAAAAAGCTGCCAGTGGTGGCGCGGGCGGCAAGGGTAGACATTGCCGGCAAGGCGATGCCGTACAGCGAGAACGTTGTTTTGCCAAATACAAAGCACGATCTAGAGCTTGTAATCAAGATGCTCAACTACATGCGAGAGCAAAAGCAACTCGCAGCGGTCAAGATGCCGCTATTTGTCCAGCCTGATGAAATTTCGCTTGCGCATAGGGAAGGTAGGATCTCGTACGAAGGCGGCAGCATAATGTCCCAGATAGCAGTCGTACTCCAAAAGGGCGCCGTAATGTACGCTGGTTTTGTATTTGGCAGAAAATATGTGATACTGCAGAACTAGTTTGCTGGCTGGTAACCCGTATATTCGATACTTTCTACATGAATTTTGCATGGGAATTTCTGCAGTCAAATGGAGGTGCCCTAGATGCAACCGCGACGTTGGCGGGAGCATGGGCGAATTGAAGAACCATATGAAAAGAGTTCATTATCCGGCACGCGCTGCCAAAACTGAAGCCAGAACTGCATCAGCGGCATAGATTATACTTTTATCTAGAATGTTTTCAAACTAGGATCAATGCAACAAGGGGTAGTAGTAAGAATAAACGGCGTTTTGCCTGACGCCGGCGGCGACAAACCAGACGCAGGCGCAAACACTTCATGCTCGGTATTTGACATTCAGCAAAACGAAGTTTTCCATCTTCTTGTGGATGCCGGCAGCGGCGTGCTTGAGAGCATCAGGCAGGGGGCATCCGAGCTTGGCCGCATGCCGGATGCGGTGCTTGTCACACATGCGCATAGGGGTCATACAAGCGACCTGCCCGCACTGGTTTCGGCAAAAGCTGATTGCAAGATCTACTGCACAAAAGAATGCCTCGACCAGATTACAAAAGAATTTCCTTCCCTTTCAGGCAAAATATTTCCGGTGCAGCCGGGTCAGGCATTTGATGCCGGGCCATTTTCAATTATGCCTGTTGCGGCAAGCCACGGCGACATGCCCGGCTGCGTCATATACATCGTCAAAATACGTGACACCAAGATAATAGCGGGATGGGACTTTGCATCGCTCCCCGGCGCTGACCCAGACTTGCTCTGGAAGCCGGATCTGCTTGTCCTTGGCACAGAGACGTACAACGACCACCAGTCTTCAACCGGCATGATCTCGGTTTCTGAAGCATACAACATCGTGAGGGGGTGGAACGCAAAAGACTGCTTTATCGTGCATTACAGCGGCCAGAAGGACACTGAGGACGCCAGAAACCAGTGGTTCCGAGGCCCAACTAGGCCGCTTGCGCCAGATGAGCTTCAAAAGGTGGTAGACGACCATCTGCGGATCTCCGGCGACAACGGCCGGTTCAGCATCAGGGTGGCCAAGCAGGGCATGACATGGGCGCCTTCAGCAGCATACGAAGAAGAACATGAAGACAATGCAATTGGCAACATGATAGAGATCGAGGGCCTTGAAAAGTACGTGATGAGCATTGAAAAGGCAGAAGGCAGCAGGCTGAACCTGACCATAGAGGACAGCGTCAACAGGCTGTCGGCTGAATTTGCCAACCCGCGCAAGGCGGGCAGCACGCTTGAAGCCGAGCCACTCAAGAGCTTCATGATGAAGGGACCGGAGCTGAAAATGTCGCTTGTTCCTGGAGATCAGGACTCAGTTGTTCGGGTGAGCATAACCAAGGGCAAAAAGCCAATATTTGCAGACGAAATAAGGATAAGTGGCAGGGACGCCAAAAGGCTGGAGCGTTACATGGCAAAGAATTTTGCAATGGTCGCGTGATTTTTTTTATAGCGGGCCCGGTGGGCTTCGAACCCACGACCTAACGCTTAGGAGGCGTTCGCTCTGTCCATGCTGAGCTACGAGCCCGCGCAGTGTTTCAACTTTGCCAGCGCCAATTTAAGGCATTCGTCTATTTGGGCGCAAGAACGACTACCTGTGGCCTTCTGCCAGCTTTGAACTCCGGGTCGCGCCAGTCCCTTGGGAAATATGCCTTGCCCGGGTTCCCGATCAGCTGGAACCCTGCTTGGCTTGCGATAAGTGCAAGCTCGCCAAAGACCATGCTGTCTTTCTCCAAGTCCGTAAGTATCCTGAACGCCCCTCCTTGCACCAGCTTTTTGGATATCGACCCGAGCATAGACCGGAATACGGCCTTGGCCTCCATCGTCGCAAGCGGGGCAGAATGCTCGGGTAGCACCATCAGAAAGTTGTCTATCGACCTATCAGTTATGGCCGGCAGCAACTTTTCAGTGTCGCCCCAGAACGCAGAGGCATTCTGCGGATCCAGCTCGGCAAACCTTGATTTCGCCTTGAAAACCTCGTTCTGGTCCTTGCCTATGCCTATGAAATACTCTGCGTAGTTCTCCTCTGCCATGGCCTGAAGCATTTCGCCCTTTCTCATGTCTATCTCTAGGTTGATCCTGAGATACAACTTGCGCGCGGTTGCAATCGTCCTGTTCAATTGTGTTGACGGGTTGCCTTCGTGGAAGAACTGGTAGATAAGGTTCCACCGCTGCCGGAAAATGTACGGGAATTGCTTAGTGGTGATCATCTGCCTGAAGAGCTCGTTCTCTGCAAAATCTGCAAAAAATGCGTCGGTCCGGGGCACCGCTTCAAGCTTGGGCAGGTTCAGCTCGTCGTACAGGTTTGTCACCCTGTCCCACGCTCTGATAGGGTCGGAGCCCATGTATGTGACTGCCAGATCTGCAAGCCAGAGTATTTCTGCCAGCATCTTGATCTTATCGGCGTCGCCGCCTCTAGTTGCCAGCTGCGACAAAAGGCGCGCAAACGTTTCCTGTGCAAGCTTTTGCTTGAAAAAGGGAAAGTCGGTCCTCCAGATGAGGGCCTCCGCCACTATGCTTTCGGTGGGGCTCCAGTCGGCCTTGACGTACTCTGGATGGGTAGTGGCAAACTCGGTCGGAGGCAAGAGCGCGGACCTGTACTCGCGGAAATAATTCTCAAATTCGTCCCTGCTCATGGTAAAGTAAGCGTCCAAGATCCTTG
>DAINRX010000084.1:0-3331 GCA_036741635.1 Nitrososphaera sp. | reverse complement strand
CCAAGGCCTTGGCGCGTATACGCGCTCTTCAAGAACTTGATCAGAATTTGCAACATTTCAATTCTGTTCTGCGTAATTCCTTTTTCAGACGCAAGCTCTAGCAGCGACGCGACAAGCTCATCGTCCTTGACGTTTGCAAGGCTGGCGTTTGTTTCATCGATGCTGCGCTTTTTTGCCCCGGGAAAATTCCTTACCACCTGCCGGTAAACGATCCTGAGGGGCAGGCTCTTGTTGAGGTAGATGCCGATGGTCATCGCCTTCCAAGGGTACCTGATTCTCTGCCTTTCCCACTCGGCCACCTCGTCAGTGGCGGCCACTATCTTTTTGTTGAGATCTGCAATGAGCGCGCTCAGCTCGACGTCGCTCATGTCTTGGCCGGCAAACCTCTTGCGCTCCGTGTTCATGACGAGCCATTGCGGAACCTTGACAATGTAGATGTGCCTGCGGATCTTTCTCATCTCCTCGACGATCACTTTCTCTCTTGTGGTGACAGCGACGTTTCTCGGGCCGGTGTGAAACGGCAGGGTCTGATCCTTTACTACCTGTAGCCTGACTTCCTTGCTCCCGCCCTGCAGGCTGAGCAGTATGTGCCAGTACTTGCCCTTGTCCATCCATGCAGGCACCTGTGTCTCCTTGTCCCAAAAGTCGATAGGGCCGGAGGGGACAAAGCCTTCGTCGTAGTCCCTCGTAATGGGGTTGTACGACCTGTATTCGTATTCTCCTATCATGAAGTCGAGCCTGCGCGCTGCGTCCCTTGCGTCCACGACAAGCTGGATGGACTTGGTAAATTCGCTGTAGGCCATCACGCCCCAGATAGTGCCAAGGGCGCTAAAGAGCGTAAAGATGCCTGCCAGCAGGTCTATCTCGTTGTCGATAAGGTACTGAGGGATCAGAGGTATTCCAAACCAGCCGGTCGAAAGGAGGCCGGCGAAGGCAAGGGTGACAAAGAGGTACCTTGCAATGTTGTGATAACGCATGCTAAAAAAAAATAACAACAAGCTGTTGCCGTATGCACAGCAATCTTGTTTTTCTCCCCCTCTGTAGCCAGGTTCAAATCTCCAACGCATTTGGCTGCCGATATCTTCATTATCGATTGGCGCCTGATTATTATATATTGTCTTCACGTGCCTCCCTGGCGTCTATTTTGCCGACGGCGCTGCAAAACTCGGACCACTGCTCTGGCGGCTGGTAGGCGTCCCACCGCTCGTAGCATACTACCTGCGCAAGCCTCATCCTCGGAAGCCAGCCAGCGCGCTCGAGGTCCGGCCTGTCTCCAAACTCGTTCACGTAGCCAAGGCACAAATACGCGATTGGCTTGATGTGCGGCGGTATAGCCAGAATTTTTTCAAGGTCTTCATTTGCAAGGATGCTCACCCACCCAACCCCGACGCCCTCTGCCCTTGCCGCAAGCCAGAGGTTCTGGATGGCGCAGGCGACGCTGTAGACGCCCGTCTCCTCTATGGACGTCCTGCCAAGCACGAACGGACCAAAGCGGGTGGGGTCATAGGTGACGCAAATGTTGATAGCCGACTCCATTATCCCTTCAAGCTTGAGCTCGGCATACTGCTTTTGCCTCTGCCTATTGCCATCGAGCATAGCGATGGAACGCTCCCGCTCGCGCGCAAACGACTCCTTTACCTTCTGCCGTGTCTGCCTGTCCTTGATGAGGATAAAGTTCCAAGGCTGCGAGAACCCGACAGATGGAGCATGGTGGGCGGCGTTCAGGATGCGCAGCAAGACGCTGTCAGGAATTTCCCTGCCAACAAAGTGGGAACGCACGTCTCTCCTTAAAAATATCGCCTTGTATAGGCCCTCCTTTTCGGCATCTGTCAGCGCGTAATCGTCAACTGTCAATGCTGCCTATTGGGTGCAAGTCCCATTATTAGATTTGCGCCGCTGCCGTCTGCCTTGGCGATGTTCCTGCCGGCCTTCTTCACGTTTTCTTTGTAGAGATCGATGCCGACAAACTTGCGGCCAAGCGAAGCCGCAACTATTCCTGTGGTGCCCCTGCCTGCAAACGGGTCGAGCACCGAGTCGCCCTTTTCAGTAGCAAATCTGACAATGATGTCAACCAACTCCTCAGGGAATATCGCAAAGTGCTCGTTGCCATAGTGCGCCTTTGTGGCAATTTCCCACACGTTTGACGGGTTCTTGCCGCGGGGATTGCACACTGCAAAAATCGGGTAGTGCTTGTGGTCGCCTATCCTGCGCCTTGTCGCGTGCCTCTTGAACTTGCGGTAGCATGTGGGGCAGAACTTTTCTGGGTCGTAGCCATATGCCCTCGCTATCTCAGACGTTGTCGGGAGCTCTGAAATCGGAGTTGAGGGCGACGCGCTGTGGATTGTGCCGGTAATGCGCGCTATTTCGCTCCTATCGGGGCTTGCCGGCTGGTGCTGGATCATGTGCGGCGGGGGAACTTTGTTTCTGCCAGTTGCCGCCTCATTGCCTTGCACCCTCACCGCGTCGAGGTTTGCGTGCGACCGGTGGCTCTTTGAAAAGAACAGGATGTATTCGTAGGCCTGTGCAAAGTTGTCATGCGAGCTGCTGCTCACGTTATTTTTCTTGTACCAGACAACGTCCTCCCGAAAGACATAGCCTGCGCCGACCAGCCTGTCTGCAAGCCGGTGAGGAACGCGCAACTTTTCATGCCGCCGCCTCGTGTCGCCTATCACTATCCACAGGCTGCCGTCAGCAGTCAGGACATCGCGGCATGCCACAAATACTCTGGCCAGCGAATCAAGGTATTCTTCCACGGTTTTTTCCCTGCCTATTTCGTTTGGGTTGGATCCGTAGTGCCGGTGACCATAGTATGGTGGAGAAGTAATGATTGCGCGGAACAACCTGCTTTTGCCAGAAAGCTGCTTGATTATTTGAAGAGCGTCACCCTGAATTATCTTAAAGGATTCGCTATCCAAATATCAAAATAAAAGCGACTAAGGTGACTCTTAACTTTTATGCTACCGCAGGTTGCCCGTGTTAACGCCGATCTTTCTCACCCTGTCGTTGTCGTCGATGCTGCTGCTGACGACCACCGAGTTATGCTCCTTGAGCATCGCGTTATTCTCCTTCAACTCTCTGCGAGGATCTCTCTATGGGCAGTCGCAGCATTTCGTCGTAATAGCGGGAGACGTCAGAGTTAGTAGACGGCTTCATCGCCATAAGTCGTACCGAATTGTTGTATATCTGACTTGTGAAGAAAGCTAGTAGAGAGAGCGTGCTTTCACGGCAAAAAGACGAATCTATAACATACATATATTTGGGCAGCAAAAATCTGCAATAAAGGGCCGGTGGTCTAGCCTGGTTAAGATACCGCCTTGACATGGCGGGGGTC
>DAINRX010000083.1:0-6565 GCA_036741635.1 Nitrososphaera sp. | reverse complement strand
AGGCATGGTTCAACAAGGTGTCATAATACTGTCAACGTTTCCAAGCGAAGAGTCTGCTGCTGAGGCGGCAGAAAAAGTGGTAAAAGGCAAGCTGTGCGCATGCGTCAATTTCACCAAGATTCGCTCAATTTATTCATGGAAGGGCAGGCTCGAGGACCAACAGGAATTCATCGCGCTTTTCAAGACAACTGCAAGGTCGGCAAAAAAGTTAAAGGCTGAGATAGCAAGACTCCACCCTTACGAAGTGCCGGAAATCGTCGAGCTGAAAATGAGCGACGTTTCAAAATCGTACCTGTCGTGGCTTCTCGAGGAATCAACGAACAGCGTAGCGAAGAAGCGCCACGATGCCTCCAAGTGACGAGACTCGCAGGCCGATGTCTGTAGACGAATCAACCGCAAACGTCTTGGCGCCATAGCTCTCTATCGCATTGAGCAATTTCACGACCTCGTCTTCGTTTGCCGCCCTGAAGATAGAATCAGAAAACACTACTGTCTCGACAGCCTTCATGGCCGCTGCACCTGACACCTCCTTCATGCCCATCGCAAATTTTCCTTCGCCCCTGTTGACCATGAGCATCACCTGATCTAGCATCGACGACACTGCAGCCAGCTTGCTTGCGCTCATGGCTTCCTTAATTGCTGGTGACCGCAGGAACACGAATATTCCGTCTTCGCCGGCAACATCTACCCCATCTACCACCTGCACCCTGTCGTTTGGGATCTCGTACTTGCCGCTGACAAGGGTGTTGTAGAACCGCCGCCTGGTCTCGCCAGGGCCAAACATGATTATCCTGTCATTCTCACCAAGCACCGAAGAAACAGTCTTGGCAATGTCTGCAAAGAACGTCTCGATGTTGGGATTATTTTTCGTCTGGTAGCGCTTCCCGCTCTGACCCGAGTAAATGTTGGGTATCACCTTCACATGCGTTCCAGATACCCGCGCCACAGCCGCTTCTTGTGTGTCGATGGCAACAAGGATAAAGCTGGCGCCGCTGCCGGATCTCTTGAGCATCTTCAGCTCCACGTCCTGCCACTTTCTGCCCTTGTCTATCGTTATCATGTCGCCTGGCTGCACTGATAGTGAATGGTGGGTCCCCTTTGACACCATCTCGTTGTCAGTCTCAGTAATGATGCCGGTTATCCTCAGCCTGTCGACTGCGGCGTCAAGCTCGCTCTGCTCTACCCTGATAGAAACGCGCACTTTGACGCGCTCACCCTTGTTGGGCCGGCCGTACTCCTTGACCTGCTTGATGACTCTGCTCGTGTCTGCGATGACATGGTCGCCGGTTTCTATGGTCCTGCGCAGTGTAAAGAGGTCGTCCGCGTCTTCAGGTATGACAAAATATGCGCTGTGAGAGGTCCCGCTTGGCTTTACTATCATTATTATGCTACTATTACTACTACGCTGTCTTTTCGCTTGCAGCAGTTACAGCAGATGACCCGTTGTCGCCCTGGTTGTTACCGTTTCCTCCCTGCTGCTGCGGCGGCGCCTGGACCGACTTCAAATAGTCGTCGACCCACTCCTGCGTCAGGACGCCAGACTCGACCAGATTGACGAGCGCGTTTGGAGACGCAAAGCCTTGGACCTTGCCGATCCTCCTCCGGGTTTGCCTCCACTTTAGCTGCGTGTTGCCGCTCTTGGAAGAGTAAATGATGCCAAGGATCTCTTTCGCGTTTACGAATGTCATCTCCCTTAGCTTTTTCAGCGTCACCTTGTCGGCAGCCTCGATGTATATTGCGCCGGGACCCTCTTCGCGCTCTGGGAATACCTCGTAGTCGCGCAGGTAACTCTCTGGTATAAAAGACCTACAGGTACTTACAATAATGAACTTCCTAAAGCTCTCAAGCGAAGCCGTAGTCTCTATCTGGACCAATGCAATTATAAGAGCCACCTAGCCATTTATCAAGCTTTCATGTAGAAGATGGTGGACAAACTCCTTACTCAAGATCTTCCTCACCAAGTGTCAGTAGGGCTAGTCTAGTCATTGTTTGTCCGCAATCAAAAATCCATTCTCGACATAAAAATCTACGACGATGATGAACAGCACTTGCCATTTGGGATTATGTGGCCGTGAGGACACTTTCTCGGGTGCTTTAATAGCGTGCACAAGGCGTCGGTGAATATGTTCTTCATGTGGTGCTCTATGCCGCAGACCATCTCCTCGTCTATCTCTATCTTCAGGGCGTCCTTCATGAGCACCTCAAGCAGCCTCGTGTTTCTCATCATCTGCCTGCCGACACGGTCGCCTTCGTCAGTCATCTCCACATTGCCCTTGCTGTAGCGCACAAGCTGCGAGCTGTCCAACTTGCGGAGCATCTGGACGACTGATGGCTGAGTGACGTTGAGAAGCTTGGCAATGGAACTAACCTTGACTTCCTCGCCCTTTTCGCGGATGCACCAAATCGCCTTCAAGTACATCTCGACGTGCTCGGACTCGGCTGTACCTACAAAAAGCTCTTCTCCGTCGTTGCTTATCGACTTTTTCTTTGTAACGGCTGACTTCACGGGGTAGTGAATTCTCATTAAACTCTATTAACCTTATCTGAAGGTGTATAACGCCGTTTTTACCGCGCCTTTTTCTTTTCGCTTTTCGGGCTCGTGTCTTCCCAGAGGTACTGAAAGTAGCCTTTAGCAAAGCCTGCGAGGCCCGCGTGGTCTGCCCATATCGCTATCGGCTCAAAGCTGCCATTCTCGCCAGTGCCTTCTCCAAGCAGGATGACGACATGCTTGCCGTCGCCTATCACCCCTCCACCAAAGAGACCGTCCTTCAATCGCACTTCGGCGACCCTTGACAGAGCCTTTAAAGTTTCGGGGTTTATCTTGGCAGATGCGAGGATTTTTATCCTTACACCCTTCTCATGCAGCATCCTCAGGATTGGCTGTATCGGCTTGGCGACGTTTTCCGCGACAAAGGGCAGCGCGACCAGCAGCTCCTGCTGCGAGTTCTGGACTATCTCATTGACCTTGGCGGCTATGTTAAAGATTCCCCTTGCGACCCAGATTTCTGGCCGTTCTTTCATGCCACTCTTGGTGTACATCGGCATAAGTTCGTTGACAATGGTACTCTGGCTGTCGCGAAAGTTGTTTTCGTGGCGCATCCTCATAGCCTCAAGCGCGGTCGAGGGCGACTTGGGGAAGAACTTTTGAGGCCGCGAGCTGTCGGACTCGAGCCACCCCTTTTCCTCGAGGGTGTTGAGGACCTCGTAGATCTTAGAGTACGGCACCCCTGACCTCTTGGAAATGTCTGCGGCGGTCATGGCGCCCGTCTCAAGCAATGATAGGTAGACGCGTATCTCATAGCCCGTCAAGCCAAGGTTTTCCATCGCCTTCCTTGACCTGTCGCTAATGCTCAACTCTTCCCAAGATGCAAGAGCATAGTATATTTACCTTTTAAGGCTGCACTAGGTAGCGTGCTTGCAGCCTATGCCAAAATTCGGGTTTTTTCTCAGCTTTTGCGCGGAGAATTTAACCTATTCCCCGTAGTATTTGGTAAGTTATGTTTATATACAAAGTGTAGAATGTGTCCATAAGGTAATAGTAGTATGGACCTAATCCAAATTTCGAACATGTCTAGCAAGAGCGTAGGCGCTAGACGCGCGATAAGATTCACGCAAAGCATCTGCCCAGACTGCAATATGATTCTGGACGCAGAGGTCTTTGAGAGGGAAGGCAAGGTTTTCATGACCAAGACCTGCCCGACGCACGGCGAGTGCGAGGAATTATACTTTGGCTCTTATGAAATGTACAAGAAGTTCAGCACTTACTGGATGGACGGCAAAGGTGCGCACGCTCCAAACGTCATGATAGACAAGTGTTCGTGCCCGAACAACTGCGGGCTGTGCACTAACCACCTGTCACACTCTGGACTTTCCAATATGATCATCACAAACAGGTGCGACCTGACCTGCTGGTATTGCTTCTTTTACGTCAAGAAGGGCCTTGAAGGTGCTTACCTCTATGAGCCAAACATGGAGCAGGTGAGAGCCATGATGAAGACATTGAAGGCGGAAAAGCCGATCGCAGGCAACTCTATACAAATTACTGGCGGCGAGCCGATGCTCCGCGACGATATCGCTGAAATTATAAAGATAATGAAAGAAGAAGGGGTCGACCATGTCCAGCTGAACACCAACGGAATCAAACTGGCCATGTCGCCGGACACAATGCGCCAAGTAAGAATGGCAGGCGTGAGCAACCTCTATCTGTCGTTTGACGGCGTGACCCCGAGGACAAACCCAAAGAACCATTGGGAGGTTCCGTACACGCTGGAATCTGCGAGAAAGTGCGGAATGACAGTGGTGTTCGTCCCGACAGTAATCAAGTCAATCAATGACCACGAGCTTGGTGGAATTATCCGCTATGCGCAAAAGAACCTTGATGTGGTCCACGCAGTCAACTTCCAGCCGGTATCGCTTACTGGCAGAATGACCAAGAAGGAGCGCGAAAAGTACAGAATCACGATCCCAGACTGCATTGAAAGGATCGAAGAGCAGACAAATGGCGAGATCTCAAAGGACGGCTGGTTCCCGGTCCCGTCATGCATGCCCATGACAAACATCATCGAGGCTTTCAGCAAGAAGCCAAAGTATGAGCTGTCAATTCACTTTGCATGCGGCGCAGGCACCTACGTCTTTGAAGACGTAGAAACAAAGAAGCTGATACCGCTTACATCGTTTGTAGACATCAAGGGCGTGCTCGAGTACTTTGAGGAAAAGGCCGACGAGATCAAGTCGGGCGCCAACAGGTACTGGGCGATGCTTGAAGTGGTGCGCAAGCTAAAGCAGTTCGTCAACAAGGACAAGCAGCCGCACGGCCTTGACTTGGCAAAGATGTTCTCGAGCATCCTGCTCAAGCGCAACTTTGACTCTGTGGGCTCGTGGCACGTAAGGTCGCTCTTCCTTGGCATGATGCACTTCCAAGACAAGTACAATGAGGACCTTGAGAGGCTCCAGAGGTGCGACATCCACTACCTGACTCCAGACCTCAGAATCATTCCATTCTGCGCATTCAACGTCATCCCAGAATGGTACAGGGATAGAATCCAAAAGAAGTTCAGCATCCCTGTCGAAGAATGGGAGAAGGCGCATGGCCAGACCCTCGAAGCAGGTCTCTACAGGGGCCTGATGAGAAGGGGCAAGCCAGAAGCCCAGATGGGATGTGCTCTATCGGAGATGCACAGGGCCGCAGCAGAAGCCTCTGAAGATCACAGGGGAGTCGAGCTGCGCAACAACATGGCCGGCGCATAAGCCCACCTTCTTCTCTTTTCTTACTTTTCTTATTTTAAACTATTCTACCTGCTACGCCTATACCACTTGTAGATGTAGTAGGCCGCGCCTATGATTATGATGGCAACGATGAGCGGCCACAAGAAATAGATCACCAGAGCTGCAGCTATGACGAGCACTGCTATGATGAGGACATCGAGCACTCCAAGCGGCCTTGCATTAATCATAATTGATGCCTGTCTGTTGTAAAGTTTTCTAGCTGCATTCTTCTATGCCGTCAGGCGGCCGGCCCGCCAATTCAAGCGCGCGTATGGCTTTTTGAGTAATTGCATGGACCTTACAGGTGCCTACCATGGCGGCCTCTGCGACAAACCCGTAGTTAGGGGCTTGTTGATGTGGCCGTCAACTGCCCTCCAGTCGATGTCAAGCTCGTGCGACAGCTGGAGCTTGTTCTTTGGAACGGCAGCAAGTGACTTAAGAAGCATATATAGTCCTTGTCTTGCCGCCCTTCATCTTGACCAGCAGCTCAAAGACGCCACAGCAGAGCCCGTTTTCCGTCCACCTGACTTTATCAAGCCCCTCCAGATGCTGCGCCTGCTATGGTCGGTGCCATAGTCGCCCATCACAAGCTCGGGCCCGGCAAACTTACTCTGCTTGAGGTAGAGCATTTGGCTGAGCATCGAATTGCCGTCTGCTGCTACTGTCCTGAACCGGGGCTGCTGCGTTTCGGCAGCGCCAGAGCGGTAATTGACAAACCCTGCATGGGTCAGCGTCAGGGCCGTGAAGAAAAACAGTGCAATGCTGAGGGTTTTTCTCGTGCTCATTTAGCAGAGCCAGCCTCCTGCCGCTGCCTGGAGCAACAGTATAGTATCATTCTCCTCTCGACGATAAAAAATCTTTGACAATGGCGCTCTAGGCAAGGTGCCTCCCGTAACCAACTATTCCGTTCTTGTCTAGGTCCCACGTCAGCGGTAGTATCCACAGGTCGCCCTTTGAATCCGCCTGTGGGTCAAGCCTTGGAAGAACGTTTGCCGGCGACCCCTGCAGCAAGGCCGGCCCTCCAAACGCTTTGCCGTTAAGGGGATCTTGGGTGCTTACGCGGCACGGGCACGCGCCCACCTTCCTTTCCGGCTCGTACCTCAATGTGCACCAGAGGTGAAGGCATACCACGCTAGACAGCCTCTGAATGCAGAGACGTCATTATTGCCGCCACCCAGCTCTTCTAGCAGCCTTATTAGCCGCCAGGTCCTGAACGCTTCTTTGTTTAGCATAGCCTGTTCGGCCTTTGGGTAAATCACCACTTCAGCATGGTTTACAGGGAAAGTGCTGATGTTGGCCT
>DAINRX010000082.1:0-6625 GCA_036741635.1 Nitrososphaera sp. | reverse complement strand
TCTGCATCTGTTGCGGGTCAGAGATGCGTATCTCGGCGCTCATTTCAGTCTTTTCAATCTCTAGCGCCGAGTTGATCAAGGCTATCTTGGCGCCTTCAACCCTCTTGGGCATGCCGCCGTGCACAACTTCCTTGTCAAGGACTATGCCTTTGATCAGCTTTGTGTCGCGCATCGAGCCGCCTGCCTTCTTTTCCACTTTGATATCGTCAAGATCCACCTTGTAGCTGCCGTCTGCCTTTTCGGCAACCTGCTTTGTTGCGTCCACCACTATCTGCGCAAGGACGGGGCTGTCGTCTGACACGAGCTTGGAATCCATGCTGGTTCTCGTGATTTTCAAGAGCATGTCCTTGTCGGCAATGTCCACCTTGACCGCAATCTTTTCCAAAAGCTTCAGCGCCTGCTCTGCTGCGGCGTTGTAGCCGTCCACTATCACCGATGGGTGGACATCCTTGTTTATCAGCTCTTCCGCCTTTTCAATAAGAGCGCCGGCAAGGACAACGACTGAGGTGGTCCCATCGCCGACCTCGTTGTCAGTCGCCTTGCTGACCTCTACCATCATCTTTGCTGCAGGGTGTTGAACATCTATTTCCTTCAGGATTGTTGCTCCGTCGTTTGTTATTGTCACGTCGCCAAGGGTGTCCACCAGCATCTTGTCCATGCCGCGCGGGCCTAGGCTCGTCTTGACTATCTCTGCGATAAGCTTGGCCGCCGTGATGTTGTTCTTCTGGGCTTCCTTGCCTTTGCTTTCCTTGGTTCCTTCCTTTAGAATTAAAACTGGCATTCCGCCAGCGGTTGTCTGAATTGATGCCATCCTCATGTATCACCTTTATAGAATAATTACACATCTCCTCATGCGTCTTTTATAGATTTTGATGTACTTCTCACTCACTCACATTCCAAGCTGCTTTTGCTTCTCGTTGAACTTGGCTCTGAAGCGGGGGACGTTTATTATGAACCTCTCGTGCCTGCCCTCGCCTACCCGCTCAAGCTTATCCCGCGCCTCCACCTCAAACATGACTCGCCTGCCGTCGACTGATAGCACCATGGCTTTCAGGAACACCTCTGCGCCAACAGGCGTCGCCGCCAGGTGCTTGATATCCACTATCGTGCCGACGGAATCCCACTCGGAGTCGGGTATCGCCTGCTCCTTGAGCAATAGCCTGCAGGTCTCTTCCATCTCGGCTATCATGGAGGGAGTCGAGAGCACGTTCTCGCCTTCCCAGAGAAAGCTTGTCGTCTGGTTGGAATCCACTGTAATCCTGCGCTCCTTTGTAGCGCCTACCTTGACTGAAAAAGAATCCATGTTTTATTGAAAAAGCTTGAGAGATTAAAATTTGTGCCTGCGGGCGTCCACTTTTTTCTCCTTTTCCTCTCTCTCGTGGTGCAGCCTGTCCTTCTCGTGCAGGAACTGCTTGCCGCAGGCGCTGCACCTTATGGGGCGCTGCTTATGAGCATCCTTTGCATGCTGGACCAGTTCGTCATAGCTCCCGAATCTTGCATGGCATTCTTCGCACTCGTTCCTTTCGCGGTGGAAAAGGCCCATATGGGCAATTATGCTGGATGCCGGCTATTAAGCTGCATGATAAAAAGAAAAGGTAGTAGCGCCTTTAATCTTCCTACCGCCTGTGCCTTACTCCCGAGACAATCACATAGGCCAGTCCCACGATCAGACCGAAAGCCAATGGTATCCACACCGGGAACGCAGCTGGGTCTATTGTTTGCTTTAACAGGAATTCGAACGGCATATTGCCGGAAAGCATGTCTTGCTAGTATATTAGATTTACTGATACGGCCCGGCCAAAAGGTCTTCTGCATATGCTGTGATATACATTAAATAACCCTAAACAGGGATTCGATATGCATATGAAGATGCAGAAGGAGATGCGCAAGTTCTGCCCGCGGTGCAAGACACACACCGTGCAGTCAGTCGCCCTGTACAAGAAGGGCAAGGACAGGACGGTGGCAGAGGGCGCACGAAGGCACGCCGAGGACAAGAAGGGCTACGGCGGCCAAAAATTCCCCGAGCTCAAGAGGACCGCCAAAACCACCAAGAAAATGACCTTACGCTATACATGTAAAACCTGCCAGTACAAGACTATGAAGGAAGGCCTGAGGATCCGCAAGCTGGAGATATAACATGAAGCGGGAAAACATAATGATACCAAAACCGAGAAGCGCGTTTTTGTCGGTGCAGTGCGCAAAATGTGGCGAAAAGGCTGTAGTATTTTCTCACACGACCATGGATGTCAGCTGCAAGTCGTGCGGCGAGCCCTTAGCTATAAGGTCAGGCTCTAAAGCCATCATTGCCGGCAAGGTCCTAGGCGCGCTGGACCAGTAATTTTTCCGCCAGCTCCAACTCTTCTTTTGTATTCACGTTCACTGCAACTTCTATCCTGTTCATTATCACATAGCGTTCTTTCACTGTGCCGCTGGTTATTTTGGCGGTGTCAAAAATGGTGATGCCCGAGTGGCAATAGTCCCTGCCGTCAAGCGTGAGCAAGACGCTCGGCTTGATGCCTATGCTTTGCACAAACTTTTTCTCCATCGCCACAGAAATCGCCGGCCCTGTCGATGCAATGCCAGAGATGTCGCTGATCACCTGCACGCTCAGCAGCGGGACATCGGCCGGCACCACTAGAACCCTAGCCGGCCTGAGCCTTGCAAGCAAGCTTGAAAGGTCTTGCGAGTAGCCCTCGCCGACAGTCTCTACTACCTTGATGCCTCTGGCTTCAAGGAATTCTTTTGTCTTTGGAGTGCTGGGCGACACTGCGGCAACAATGCGGTCAAATTTGCGCGAGTCTGCTAGAGCCGAAACCACACGCTCGACCATTGCAACGCCATCCACTTTCAGCAACGGCTTTTCGGTGCCAGATTTCATTCTGGTTGCCCTGCCTCCGCACATTATGGCAGCCATCAAAGGATTGTCGTCACCATTGGCAATGAGGGCAGCGACGACAGAACGATGAGCGAAGACAGGCGCGTCACCTCGTTTGACGCCCCAAGCACGTCGCCCGAGATGCCGCCAAAGCTTTTGCCAGAGACGCGCTTCATGAGGCCGGCCAGCGCAAGCGAAACTGCCAACGCGACAAGGCCAGCGTAGCTTGCAGCAAACCACACTATTGCAAGCATTATTCCTGTCGCGGCCAGCATCTTGCGCCTGTCCTTCATTGCCGCCGTAAAGGGCGAGCTAAAACCCTCCCATGCCGACAGCCCTCTGTGTGCAAGCAGCACCATTACGTATTTCGCTATCACCTCTGCCACAACGATGCTGACAAAGAGTGACAGGCTGGAGGCAAAGCCGCCGGTGTTGAACACGATTATCATTCCGGCAAAATACATCACTAGTGCCGCGACCCCTGCAGAGCCCACCGCCGGGTCAAGCATCGCCTTGCGCTTGACCTCTTTGCTGCCCTTGGCCATCAGCCCATCTGCAAAGTCTGCCAGCGCGTCGGTGTGGTGGACGCCCGTGATTATGACAAGGGCGCCAGTGACTAAAAGTCCAACGAGCAGCGGGTGCAGGAAGGGCGATATCCCAAACGCCATCGCGCCAATGAGAGCGCCAATGACTGCACCGGCGACCGGGAATAGATACATGTTTCTGGCGACGTAATGGATGTCGTGGTTCTGCTTGCCTGCCGCAGGCAGTATCGTCAAAAATGCAAGGACCGACTGGACAGGCTTAAGAGATGCCAAGCAAGAGCCTCCACCAGCCGGCTAGATACAGGATTGACATCACAGGGACAGAAAACACTAGACAGAACAGCAGCATAGTGAGCTTCATTATCGAGATCGCAGTCTTGCACTTTTCAAGCGTCGCCAGCTCCTGCCCGTCACCAAGTGCATAGTGCCCGATTTTCTCAAGCCGGACGCGCAGCGCGCCGGCCATGGTTGCCATGGGGTAGCCGGCGTTTGGGCTAAAAGTCTTGTCGTGATCGCGGTGCAGCATCTGGAGCGAATTCTTCCAGTCTGCGCCCAGCATCTTGGCAGAGACGACCATCAAGAATGCAGTTATCCTTGCCGGGATGTAATTTGAGATGGTGTCAAGCCGGGCAGACATCCACCCGATGTTTTTGTAATAGTCGTCCTTGTAGCCTACCATCGAGTCAAGAGTGTTTATCGTCCTGTAGGCAAACGCTCCTCCAGGACCCAAAAGTGAATAGTAAAAGATGGGGCCGGTGATCCCGTCGACGGTGCTCTCACTGACGCACTCGATGGTCGCTGATAGGATGTGCTGCTCGTCAAGGTCGTCAGTCTTTCTCCTCACTATCATAGATAGGTTGTGCTGTGCGCCTGCCATGTCGCCGGCCTCTAGGCAGGACGTGATTGCTTTAGCATGCCTTTCCATGCCTCTGACTGCAACCGTGATTTTCAGGATAATTATTGACACTATTGCCAGAGCGACAGCCCCTGCAAGGTACATGCTGACATAGGCCAGCAGATGAACCAGCAGGCCCATCGCAGCAACGATAAAGATTGCAAACGCTGCTCCCTTGATCTTCTCTGCTCCGCCTTTGAGCCTTGGCACAAAAAAGCCGATCAGCCGGCCAAGCCACGCTACTGGATGGTACCTGTTTGGCGGGTCGCCAAGCAAATAGTCGATGCCAATGCCGCCAGCAAGCGCAGCAACGACAACAGGTATCACAGATCTGCGGCCTCCGATATCCTTCCCATGTCGGCACTTTCTTTTATTGCCTTTGCAACGAGGTCTATCTGCCAGTTCCACGACTCCCGCGAAAGCTCTGCCTTGTCAGAGATGCCGCCGACAAGTGAGTCTTCCTCTGGAAGGTTGAACTCTATTTTCGGGATCACGCCAAGCACCCGCTTTTTGGTCATCTTCTGGACTTCCTTTATCGCCGGGGCAAGTAGCGTGATGTCGCCCCTGAACTTGTTTATCAGAAATCCCCTGACAAGCTTTCTGTGTGCCGGCTGGAGCAATTGCATTGTGCCCACAATGCTTGCAAAGCACCCGCCCCTCTCAATGTCTGACACTATCAAGACGGGCGCGCCGACCTTTTGCGCAAGCAGCATATTGGCAATGTCGTATTTTGCGATGTTGATCTCTGAAGGCGAGCCGGCGCCCTCGATTACTACGACATCGTTTTCCTTTCGCAGACTTTCAAGCGCCTTGAGGGCTGTCAAAAAGCCCTGCTGGAGCACGAACTTTTCATAGTATTCCTTGGCATGCATTTCAGAGTAGAACCTGCCGTTCAAAAACACCATGCTGCGGTATTCGCCAAGCGGCTTGAGCAGAATAGGGTTCATCCTGGGGTCCGGCTTTTGCCTTGCGGCAACTGCCTGTATCGCCTGCACCTGGGCTATCTTGCCGCCTTCAGGCGTGGCGTAAAAATTGGACGACATGTTTTGCGCCTTAAACGGCGCCACCCTGTAGCCGGCGTCGGAGAACAGCCTGCACAGACCAATTGCTATGGTGCTCTTGCCGGCGCCTGACGAGGTGCCCTGCACCATGAGAAGCTTGGCAAGCTTAGCCATCTCTGTTGTCAAACGCCTCCAAGGCTTGTAACAAGAGCAGGTTCTCCTTATGCGTTTTGACCGCCGCCCTGATATGCTGAGAGTCTATGCCGGTGAACGTGCTGCAGTCCCTTACCAGCACGCCGGTCTTTTTGAGCAGCGCATCCCTGAACTGCGTGGAATTCCTGCCCTGCAAATGAATCATAAAATAATTGGCATCAGACCTGACAGGGCTGAACATCTTTAATTTGCTTATCCTATTCTGCAGGAACTTGCGCTCCTTTTTGACAAGTGCCCTTGCTTTTGTCAGGTGCCTGATGTCTGCAAGCGCGGCGACTCCCGCGGCCTGCGCAAGGCCGTTCACGTTCCAAGGGATCTTGCCTGCCGACAGCTTTTCTGCAAGGGCGGGGTTGCACACGCTGTAGCCGACGCGTAGACCAGCAAGCCCGAATGACTTGGTCAGAGAGCGCAGGATCACAAGGTTGTCAAACTCTCCTATCCTGCCGACCATGCTAGCTTCGGGATCATCAGCGAGCTCGACAAAGCATTCGTCGAGCAGAATTTTTGTCGAGCCGCCAACGCTTTCAATTATCTTTCTTACCTGTTTTGTGGCAAGCATGCCGGTGGGGTTATTTGGGTTGCAGAGAAATACCACATCAGCATCCCTTGATTTTTCAATTACCGCATCAGCATCAAGCTTAAAATCGCGCAGCGGCGCAAATGCGATATCCGCGCCGGCTTTGCGCGACGCAAGCTCATACTCGCAGAACGTCGGCGCCGGCACCACCACACGCTTTTTTGCAAACGCCTGTGCAAACCAGTAAATGATTTCCATCGCGCCATTGCCGACGCTGATCCACTCTTGGCCGACGCGCAAATAGCGCGACAGGCTCTTTTTCAGCTCCCTGCATTCAGGATCAGGGTACTGAGAGGCAAGCGACTTGGCGCCTTTCTGGATGGCCGCTATCGCCTTGCGGGGCGTGCCAAGAGGGTTGATGCTGGAGCTGCAGTCCACTTTTACCAGCCGGTAGTCAACAACGGAATAAACGCCGCCGTGAGAGCAGGCGCCGCTCATGCTCCTGCTGACGATCTTCTCTTCCTGTTGCCCCATCCCAAGAGCGTTGTGGCACTAGCTGTATTTAGAATGTTTTTCCTG
>DAINRX010000081.1:0-6678 GCA_036741635.1 Nitrososphaera sp. | reverse complement strand
CCCCAAATTCTATGTCCTTAATTTCAGCGCGGTGCGCATGTTGCGCTTGAGGTCGATTGCGCTCTTGCTGTACGCCAGCGCACTTAGCGCTATCCCGGCCGCTATTGCCGGCCCTGCCAAGTCTGCAAGGGAAAATGGAAGCTGTGGCACCGGGCTGGTGTTAATACTACTGCCGCCCTGCTGGCCGCCATCGACGGGCTCCTGCGGCGCTACTGGCTTGGCCGTTATCGTGATGCTGCCAAGGCTTGCACCGCGCTGCGCTGCAAACCATATTCTCCCTCTATCGTCTGACGTTATCCACTGTATGAACGACCCTGTTATCGGGACCTTGGCCTCGGCGCCCGCGCCGGTCCTCGGGTCAATCACTGCGACCCTGTCTATCTCGTGCTGGGCGTACCAAAGGTTGCCGTAGCTGTCCATAGCCATGCCAAAGGGCAGCCCGCCCTCGTTGACTGAAGGGTACTTGCGGAAGATGCCCAGCATCGGGTCGAACGCCGTGATGGTATGGCCGCCGTGCTCTGAGATGTAGATGGTGTAGATGGTTGAGCTCCTAGGGTCTGGGAATACTGCCGTGGGCTCGTCAAGCGCGTTGCGCTCGCTTGGCGGCGCGTACTCGGTTATCCTGCCGGTAGCCGGGTCTACCTTGCCTATCCTACCGGCTGCTTCTGCAAACCAGACGTTGCCCTGCCTGTCCACCGAAATGCCAACGGGCGTCGACCGGGTGGTTGGGATATCGTACGCCGTGAACTGCTCGCCTGCAACGTCGAACTTGACTATCTTGTTCGCCTGCACCACCGGAATCCACAGGTTGCCGCTGCCGTCCATCGCAATTCCTGACGGCACACCGCTCTCTGGTATCGTGAACCTGCGAGTCGTGTTGCTTGCCGGGTCGTAATGGCCGAGGACTCCGTTGGGGCTTGCCGCGACAGGGTCAATGTACCATAGGCTTCCGTCCGGAGCAAGCACCATCTGCGTTATCAGGCTGGCGCCCTCTATCCTATGCATCGTGTAATTGCCCGTTTCAATGTCAAGCTGCCAGATCCTGCCGCTCCTTGGCAGCGTGTCGCCTACCCATATCGACTGCCTTTCAGCGTCAAACACCGGATAGAGTGGCAGGCTGTTCTCAGGCGTCTTGTATTCCTTTATCGCAAATTCCAGGTTCGAGACAAGCGGCTTGACGTTCAGGTCCAGCGACGCAAGCATGTTGCTTCCCTGCGAGCTGACGCCTTCTATCTCGACGCTCCAGACGCCCGGAAGGCTGAACGCCGCGTCTGCGACAAACACGTTTTCTGACTGCTTTCTCGTCTCGACCGTTATTGGGCCTATGCCCCTTTCAAGCTGGGTCATCTTGATGGTAGCCGATTCGATGCCGGTGGCGTTGCTGCCGTCCTGTCCAAAGAATGACACTTTAAAGTTGTTCTGGCCGACTGCGAATGGGCTTATCGCCAGCTGGACGCGGCCCTCCCCTGTGTAGGCTGTCCGCACTAGGTCGGTATTGATTTCTTCAGCAAAGGCTTGCTGGTCGGCAGCTGCTTGGCGCTGGTACGCCGGGAACTGACCGGACGGAAGCGCGCCGTTTGCCATCAGCGAGACCATGAGGAGAAGCGCAATGCCAACGCCTGCCTCTGCCTTGAGCATCTTACCAAAGTGCCTGAGGCTTGTGGCAGCAGCGACCGGCGTGCTACCGCCGTTGTTGTTGTTCATGACTGCAACCGCCTTTCTCTGCACCACAAATTGCGAGTACGCGCCCATCGCCACCATTACGCCTGCAAGGCTGAGCTTGATGGCAAGTATCTGGCCGTACGTAGAAGCAAGTGTGAGCGAAAGGTTGCTTTCAAGAGAAAACAGCAGGATAGGCCCGGTTATCACCGCGATGCCAAGCAGAGTCACTACTATTACCGAAAAGCGCGGGATGAGGATTGCAAGCGCAGTCGATCTGACCCGCTCGTCTGCTATTGCTAGGAGCTTGGGGACTGCCGCAAAGCCAAGCAGAATCAGGCCCCCTATCCATATCGACGCTGCGACGTTGTGGAAAAAGTCCAGAACTATCGCACCGACCTGCTCGGTGGCTGCCGCATGGGCTATCAGGCTTGAAGTCATAAGCACCGCAAGCCCCATGATGAGTATCGCAAACATTTCCGCCCTGCTCGGGCTGGCGTTGCTCTTGGTGACCTTGCGGTATACTGCGACCGCAATCGCCATAAGGATGGACGACTGGAGCATCCTAGTTATCCACACGTTACCGAACTTGGTCGCGATAGCCTCCGGAACGCTTGCCTCGATCGAGATCGCCTGCACTATTATCATGGCGACTCCAGAAGCAAGGACAAGGCCGGCGCCGATTATGATGAGCTTTATCATACGCCTGTCTATCGCCACCCTTGTCTGGGAGATGGCGCTAGAGAGCCACGGCACCCTGCCAAGGGGCTTCCACAGCCAGAGCGTGCCAAACGCCGCGCCCACCGCGATCACCTGCCCGACCATGCCGGGAAACCTCGACGCAGATTCTTCCGGCGACAGGATGTCCCTCTGCTGCTGGCCGCCGCCGCCAATGCTAGACACCTGGGTGCCGACTCCAAAGATAAAAGTCTCTTCCACCACGTGCCCGTCTACTGCCGAGAGCACCTTGGTGCTCACTGTGTACTCGCCTTCGGGGAGGCCTGGCTGCATTGTGACGCCTATTGACGCGGTGTCGCCTTCGACATTGTGAGGGTCATTCATGTCGACCCTGCCCCCGTCCGGCCCAAGCACACTTATGCTGCTGTAGCCAAGTTCGATAGGCTCGCTAAAGAACACGTTGACCTCACGTGGCGACGACGGGACGCTTTGGAAGGCCCCTGGCGAAGAATCGACATAAACAGGATGGGCAAAAGCTTGAGGGATGATGCCGGCAATCAAAATGGTAAGGATCGATGCGATCAGAGCAAGAAGATGGTGATGATTATTATGCCACTGGCTGCCAACAGACACGTGAAAAATATTGCTTGCACCATATTTGACTCTTGCTTGTTTTGTAGTACAAACGCCGAAATATAGCTAAAGAATATAAATATTATAAGAGAATTTTTCATTGAATGAAGAAAATCGCCCTCTCACTTTTGGCATTCGCAATGCTACTTGCGGCCTTCAGCTTTCCGCGCGCCCTGGCTCATGAAGAGATAGAGCGGGGCGACGTCAGGATCGTTGGAGGCTGGACAAACGAGCCCCCATATGTCAACCAGATAAACGGCATCGAGCTGAACATAACTAGGATATCAAACGGCCAGCCGATCAACAACGCGCTCGCGCAGGTAGACGTGAGCATGAGGAAGGGTGGCGAGACCAAGCCGCTCGAATTCCAGCCGACAGAAGAGGCGGGCCACTATGTGGCAGAAATACTTCCGACTCAGACAGGGCAGTACGCCATAGCGTTCCAAGGAACTATTGCAGGAGCGGCGTTTAACGGCCAGATAGAGATCGAGGACGTTGGCAACACGAGGCTGCTCGAATTCCCGCCTGCGAGCAGCAGCGGAGGAGTTTCAGATGAAGTGCTCGAGCAACTGCAGACGGTGGTAACCGACCTGACTGCGCAGGTTGACCAGGCCACTACTGCTTCAGAGGAAGCCCAGCAGGCTGCTCAGGCTGCCACAGAATCTGCCGCCGAGCAAAAGGTTGCGGCAGACAGGGCCTACCTGTTTGGCATGGTCGGCGTTGGAGTGGGCGTAGCCGGGATAATAATAGGGGTCGTCGCGCTGACCCGCGGTAGAGAGGCTAGGGCCTTAGCCTGAATCTGCTGCTGCGGTTGCTGTTGCTGCTGCTGCTGCGCGACAGCACGATTGCTGTTCCGATCAATGCGGCAATTGCTCCAAGAGCTCCAACCGGGAACTCGGGAGTGACCACGATGTTAAATTCCGCGTTCTCATCAGTCGGGATCAGTGTTGGGCCGATGCCGGTGCCGCCAAGGTACACTTCGATCGTATAGTCGCCCACTTCCTCAAATGTGTACGGCACGGTAATGGTGCCTGGCACGTTGTGAAGAAGCGGCTGGTTGGTCTGCCTTGCGGCGCTGAACACCTGCTCGCCATTGCTGTTCAATATCCTAAAGTCATAGTCCTGGTGCTCGTGGAGCGTGTCGGTGCCGGGGTTCAGGAAGCTTACCCTGAAGCTGGCTTGGCTTTCAGTGCTGCCCGGACTGCCTGGATTCCACGTCGGCTCTAAAAGAATGTCAAGCGTGCCGTCAGTCGTGGTCTGCCTCATCCCTTGGCCTTCTTGGGCGAAGGCAGTTGTTGTTGTTGTTGCCAAAACACTGGTAACAACAACAACCGTTGCTGCCAGCATCATCATCATCAATACTATTGCATATCTTGTGCTGCTCGCCATTGCCAAATTACTTCGACTACAGCCTAAATAAATTGTTGTTGTTACTGCGCTTTGCGGAAAAAAATAATATAGCCGCGCCGATTGTCGTCGCAGCCGTAAGCGCGGCCGCTCCTGCTGGGAATTCAGGCGTCACCTCTATCGGTATCGTCACAGTTTCGTCAAGGCCGTCAATGTCGTTTATCATGATCCTATACGTGCCAGGTTCTTCGAACCTGAATTTCTGCTGCAGGGATGTCTGGTCTACCCTGTGGAGCTGCTGGACGGTGTTGTCTCCCCTGAAGAGCAGTATGTCGTACCTGATGTCTTCAAGCTCAATGTTTGTCTCCGGCTCTATAAAGCGTATGCCAAAGGTGTTGTCCGCGCCGATGTCTGCTGGCGTCCACGCCATCTCGACTCTGAACGTGCCCTGATCGCTCAATGCCTCAAGCATGATCGGCGGCGGCTGCTGCTGTTGCTGCTGCGCGCTTGCAGTTTGCGCGGCCAGCAGCAGCAGCGTCGTCATGCCTAGTGCCGCAAGCACCAAAACTAGGATAATAACGATGTTCAAACAGTTTACAGAGAAAAGCAGGAGCGCATGATAATAATAAAAGTTATTCAAAAAAGAAGAAGAAGAAGAAGAAGAAGAAGATGATAGGGAGCTTCGGAGCTCAAGCTCTTCCCAAGAGCCCCGCTGCTGTTCCGTTCTTGGCAAATCTGGTGTATCCGACGATTGCTACCAACGATGCCGCCAGTATCAGGATCGCTACGACTGGGAACTCTGGAACCACATATCCTGCCATGATGTCTACTGAGGTAGCGCCTTCTGGCACTGCGAACGCGATCGTAGTAGAGTCTCCGTTGTCTGTCGGGGTGTACTCGACTTCCCCGTCTCCTGCCATCACTGCATTAATGTCGCCGATCATGCTCTTTGGCAGCGTAAGCTCGACTTGGCCAGAGCCATCAAATGCGATTTGCACCGATTTTTGTCCTGGGTTAATTGTGGCTGCTGTTGCCGTGGCGGTGGCAGAAACACCAGTAATCTCGTAGTTGTTGCCACCAATTGCAGCTGTTGTCCTGAATTCCTGTGGGGTGCCGCCGTTTCCTCCGCCGCCAGCCGCCGACACTACTACTACTACCGTTCCGACCATGTTCGGGTGCAGGAAGCAGTAGTACGGGTACTCGCCAGCTTCAGTGAAGGTAAAGCTCTGCGATCTGCCTCTTACCAGTACTGATCCGCTTGCCGACGGGTCTCCAAACAGACCGGTTGGCGTTGCGTCTTCGCCTGATGTGGCGCTGTGCGCCGCCGCATCTTGGTTAGTCCATATTACTGTGTCGCCAACATTGATTTCTACGGGGTTGGGCGAGTAGGCATTGGTAGTCTTGGTTGACGCGCTTGCCGTAATGTCTACAGCTACTTCTGCCGCAAACGCTGGCGTGGGAGTTGACACTGGTGCCAGTATTGTTGCAGCAAGAACTGCTGCCAGCCCGACAGCGACTGCAATTTTCGAGTTCATTGGCTATGGACATTATTTATAGGCATAAAAATCTTTTTTCGCGTAGTTTATTCTCTATAATAATACTATGTATTGATAAGGCATTAACATTAATAATATCTGTGCTGATACTGTTTAGGTTAATAATTTTGCCTGCCTGTTCAATTCGGGTTATAGGTTGCAGCAGGCTGTTCAATTAAGGTGATGGGTCACTACTATTAAATAATAGACAAAACAGCTCGGCAAAGATGTCGGCGCTATTGCAACAAGGCACAGCCTGTGATATATCATTTGAAACAAAAAGCGGGCTGCTTATGAATGCACACTTTAGCACAATCTTTGCTAAGTGCGTGTCAAATTCCATAAATATTACCTCATATCCTTTTTGATTGGCATGGACTTGATTAAGCGATCCATTCTTGTTTCAGCAATAATGACGTTGATGTTGGCAAGTGCCATGCCACTTCTCTTGATGCCAACGTTGCAGCCCGTTGAAGGACAATTTTTAGGCGATGATGATTCAGCCCTACTACCCGGCTTCAACAACACTACTACAACGAATAATGAAACTACTACTACCACGACGGCAGAAGGAATGGATAATGAAGGATTGCAGCTTGACCTATCGGCGACAAGCAATAACGATACCCTGCTAAGGGAGTATGTAAAGACCATCAGATTCTATGCCATTCCTCTATTGAGAGAAGCAGTAGAGGATCGCGTTGGAGAGGAGAATGCGGACAAAATAAAGACGGACAATGTAAGGTTTGAAATTGTAGGCTTTGGCAGCAATCATACTACTGTAGGCACGGACGATGCAGTTTCTTTAATGAGGAATGAATTTAAC
>DAINRX010000080.1:0-6713 GCA_036741635.1 Nitrososphaera sp. | reverse complement strand
GATGTCAGAGAGCTCTATATTCCGCGACAGGTCGAAACTTTCTCCGCGCTACATACCGGAGGAGCTGCCGCACCGCCAAGCGCAGATAGAGCAAATAGTGCATGTCTTTTCTGAAGCGTCAAGGGATCCGGAAAAATTCCCGCTGACCGTCCTGCAGGTCATCGGCCCGGCAGGAATAGGCAAGACATCGACTGTCATCAGGTCTTCCAAGATGCTTGAAGAGCAATTTGCAAGGAGCAGGCTTGCGCTCAAGACTGCATACATCAACCTGAAGCTTCAGGGTGGCAACAAGTACGCGATATACCGCTTTTTGCTTGAGCGCATCGCGCCGGAGCTGCCCGCGCAGGGCTTGAGCGCAGAGGAAATGCTGCGATATTTGTTGCGATACCTGCGCGAAAACAGGCAGTATGCGCTCATTGTCATGGATGAGATCGACTACCTGATAAAGACTAGCAAGGACAGCAGTATCATTTACGACCTTACTAGGCTAAACGAGTTCGAGCCGGATAGGTCCTGCAATGTCAAAGGCGTGGTGTTTATCGCAAGGAGCACAGAATTTTACAGCAGACTCGACCCGGCTGAGCTGAGCACGCTCGGGCGTGTCCCGATGGAGTTCAAGCCATATTCCCTTCGGCAGGTGAGCGACATACTAGAGAGCCGCTGCGCGCAGGCGTTTAACCCAAGGGCGATAGGCTCTGACGTAATTGACAAGGTTTCAAGCATAACCACCTCGACAGAGGTAAACGGCGATGTGAGATACGCGCTCGACCTGCTGCTGTACGCAGGCAACCTTGCCGAGTCACAGGGCGCTGGCAGGGTGACGCTTGACCACGTGCGCAAGGTGCACGGGCAGGTGCACCCCTCGATAACCACCGAAGAGATCGAGCAGCTGTCAAGGAACCACCTAATAAGTTTGGTAGCAGTAGTCCGTGCGCTGCGTGCCAAGAAGAAGCCGTATGTTGAATTGAAGGACGTGCGGCTGCACGCGTCCGAGCTTGCTGAGCAGCTAAGCGTGAAAAAGCTGGAAGTGGAAGACTACCTTGACGACCTGAAGGCAAGGAGGCTCGTCGACATCAAGTCGCTCAAGGAGATAGGACTCCACGGCGCGTCGCTTGCTGAACTAGAGCCGGTGCTAATGGGTAAGGTCAGGGGTGAAAAATAGCGATGATGGAGAGCAAGGAGATAATCGAGACTGGCCTTGGCAGCATAGGCAAGGTCAAGATAATCAGGGCCTTGGCAGAGGAAAACAAGCTGGCCACGATCTATCTGCTTCACAAAAAGACGCATTTAAAGCGCGAGGACATCAAGAGCAACTTGAACGATCTTGTAAAGATAGGCTGGGTGAACCAGACGAAATATGCAAACATCATGTACGGCCTGAACAGGGAAAACAAGTATGTGAACCGGCTAGTGGAATTCTTTAACGAAGTCGGCTACACTGGTCAGCCATAAAAGTTGCTGTACCTGTCGTCTGCAGCCTTGCCTCGGCTTTCAATTGTAGACAGGCCCCGGAACAGCACGTCGACTGCAGCGGCTTCTGCTAGCTTGCCCTTTGCCACCTGACTTGCGACGCCGACGATGTCTAGATACTGCATGCGCTCTGCAAGCACCTCCCTTTTCATACCGTTCTCCCTTGCGCGCTTTTCAAGGGCAAGGAATATCCTTTCGACGTGGTAGTTTGTGTGTATTTCGGCAGCCTCGTCGCTTCCAACGCCGTAGAGCATCGATATCGTCGCGTCAA
This sequence comes from Nitrososphaera sp., assembly GCA_036741635.1. Classification (GTDB taxonomy): domain Archaea; phylum Thermoproteota; class Nitrososphaeria; order Nitrososphaerales; family Nitrososphaeraceae; genus Nitrososphaera. Next base: position 4,972 of record DAINRX010000080.1, on the reverse strand, counting down.
GCCTTGTCTCGTCCTGGCCGCTCACGCCGGCGTGTGCTGCTTCTATCGCAGACCTTCCCCTGAGCTTTCTATCGCTTGTGTTGTTTTGCATCTTTCTAGAGAACATGGTAAAGTGTGCGTTTTCTTCATATTAAGATAACGCCGGCGAATCCAAAAAGGAATAAAAAGGTGCTCATCCAAAGTTTAATGTGCAGTCCAAGGCGAAGGCGCAGAACGGCAGCAAGTTCATTTTTGTGACGGGCGGAGTGATGTCCGGCCTCGGCAAGGGTGTGATTACTTCTTCAACTGCAAAACTACTGCAGCTTGCCGGCTACAAGGTTTCCTGCGTCAAGATAGACCCTTACGTCAATTATGACGCTGGCACCATGAACCCTGTTGCGCATGGCGAGGTGTTTGTCACCGACGACGGAGGCGAGTGCGACATGGACATCGGCAACTACGAGCGCTTTATCGACACTGCCATGACCAAGGACCACAACATCACAACAGGTAGGGTTTACCAAGACGTCATAAAGGCAGAGCGGGAAGGCAAGTATCTGGGCCAGTGTGTGCAGATAATTCCTCATGTTACTGACGCAATAAAGAGTACTTTGCGCAAGATTGCAAGCGACGAAAAGCTCGACGTCATGGTAGTCGAGTGCGGAGGCACAGTGGGTGACATTGAAAGCCTCCCGTTCCTTGAAGCATTCCGCCAGATGGAGCTAGAGCTTGGGCGATCAAATACCCTGTTCATCCACGTTACTCTGGCGCCGGTGCTCGACGTAGTCGGCGAGCAAAAGACCAAGCCGACCCAGCATAGTGTGCAAGAGCTGCGCAGGATAGGCATCCAGCCCGACATCCTAGCCGTCAGGTGCAAGACGCTGCTCACGACCGACGCAAGGCGCAAGATCTCGCTTTTTGCAAGCATCGAAGACAGGTGCGTAATTTCCTGCCACGACGCGCTGTCGATCTACGAGGTCCCGGAAGTGCTTGAAAGCCAAGGGATGCTCAAAGCAGTCGGGGAAAAGCTTGTGCTCAAAAAGTCTGCGCCCCAGTGGGGCAACTGGAAGGCGATAGCCGACTCGTTTTCAAAATATAGAGGCTCTGTCAGGATTGCGGTAGTGGGCAAGTACGTCACGCTGCCTGATAGTTATGTTAGCGTCTACCATGCCCTTTCGCACGCCGGCGCCAGCATCGGCAAGAAGGTCGAAATAGAGTGGATCGACTCTGAAAAGTTTGAAAACGGTGGCGGCCAGCAGAACTTGTCAATGCTCAAAGAGTTCAACGGCGTCTTGGCTCCGGGCGGCTTTGGCAAGCGCGGAAGCGAAGGGATCATTAGCGCCGCCAACTTTGCAAGGGCAAACAACATCCCGTACCTCGGAATATGCTTTGGATTCCAGCTGGCAATCGTTGCGTTTGCAAGGCACGTTTGCAAATTAGCAGGCGCCAACTCGACAGAGCTTGATCCTCAAACCAAGAATCCCGTTGTGAATTTCATGCCCGAGCAGCGCAACATACACGACATGGGAGGAACCATGCGCCTTGGAAGCCACGAGATTGCGATAAAGCCGGGCACCATCGCGGCCAGGGCATACAGCTCGACTGCGATAAAAAGGCGCCACCGCCACCGCTACGAGTTCAACCAGAACTACCTTGATGCTGTCACCAAGAACGGCCTTGTGCTGTCGGCCTACTCGGACAGCGGAAAAAGGATGGAAATTCTGGAAATACCAAACCACAGGTTCTACTTTGCAGTGCAGTATCACGCGGAATTCAGCAGCAGGCCTGGCAAGCCCGAGCAGGCGTTTGACGCATTCGTAAAGGCGGCCGCTAAATCTTGAGCTCGTAGATCCTCTGCCGGGCATCTCTGAGCGAAGTCTTTTTCTTGACGTAGCCCTGGCTGAGCAGGTGGCTCAGCGAGAGCCTGACCGTGCGCTCTGGCAGCATCGTCCTTGCCGCCAAGTCCTTCTGGGAAAGCGTCCCTTCATATTCAAGCGTCTTTAGTATCAGCTTGGCGCTTGGCGGCATCTTGAGCATATCCTCTGCAAGCTTTACTTTCTTTGCCATGAGCGAAGCGGCGGACGAGTCGCCCACAAGCCTGACAAGCCGCGCTGGAAATTCATGCTTGGAGCACCCAAGCGTCTTTTTTATCCGCACCCTCCGGCCGCCATCGAGCACCACTTCGCAGTGGTATCTGCTGGTGATGTCCATGACTTCAACCATGACATCGTTTGGCACAACGAGGGGCCGGCGAGTGTTGTCAAGCGAGTTTACCGATACTATCAGGAACACCTGCGATTTTTGGAGCACCATCGGGCCGCCTGCCGACATCGTGTATGCAGTCGAGCCGGTGGGAGTCGAGATAATGACGCCGTCGCTGTTATCGTGCCAGACGTCGTTCCCATCTATCTTTAGGACATGCTCCATCAAAGTCGCGCTCTTGCTTGGGAAAACTGCCACGTCGTTGAGAACTGGGTCGACCTGCCTGCCGTCCACTTTGACTGCAAGTCTAAAGACCTCGTCGACTTCAAAGTCGCCGCGCTTTAATCGCGACGTTGCAAATTCTAGGTCGCGCACTTCAAGCTGGGCAAGAAAGCCAGTCGCCTCTGTTTCAGAAATCCCAAGCACTGGAGCCGAGTCGGTCGTCACCCTATGGAAATAGTCAAGTATGCCTCTGTCGCCGCCGGCCACGAGCACGAGGTCAACTTCCTTTGCAGTGTGATACTCGTTATCCTTCATTACCTGCGTCTTGACGCTAAGCGATTCGAGCGTCGTTTTTATCTTGGACAGGAGCGCCCCGTCTCGTGAGTCGACCCCTGAAAGCACCACCTTCATTACTGCTACTAGTATGGGTGATTCGCACGGCCAGATTTAAAGCTAAGAGAGCCGCTGGAAGCCGACCGTATTATAAAAGTAGGCTGTGGTCTGCTCTATCTTGGACATTGCCGGTATCTTCCCAAGCCCCATTTCTCGTGTTTCGAGGGCGGCCCTTACAGCCCCTGCGCTAAAGCACAGCGCCCAGAGCGGGTCCTTTTCCTTCAGGTAGGCACAACAAAATGCTGCGCTCAAGATGTCGCCGGCGCCGGTGAAATCTGGCGTATCGACGTCCCGCATCTTGATCCAGTAATGTGTCTTTTCGTGTAGAAGGTGGACGACGCTGTGCTCGGTAGAGACTACAAACTCGACTCCGCTCAACTGGAGCGACTGCATGCCTTCGAGCCCCTGCAGGCCGCCAGTCAGCGCTGCCATTTCCTGTTTATCGACCTTGACGGCGTTGATGCCTGCAAGATCTAGCTCTAGCCTGTCTCTGAACGTTATCTGGCCGCCGTCGCCGATAACGCGCATGTATCCCTGCGGGTCGAGCATGACGAAATTCTTCTTGCCTTTATTTTGCTTGATTGCGGCAAGGACGTCGGCTGGCACTTCGTCAATAACCGGGCTTGCCAGCCAGCAGTCGACCTTGATGCCTGCTATTTCGCCAGCGGCTATTGGCGCGCATTTTGACTGCAGGACGAGTCTGCGCGACTCTCCTTCCGCCTGCAGGATGAACCTTGTAGTAGGCCAGTCAGTCTGCTGCTCTTCCTTGATCCGGATCTCGTTTTCGAGCAAAAAGTTGCGCAGTTCCGCCGGGAAGTCTCTTCCCACCCTTGTCGCAAGCTCGACGTCAAAGCCAAATCGTCGGCTCGTTATGCCACAGTAGCAGGGCGGCCCGCCGGCGCTTGCAGCCGTCCTGCCGCCGGCGGCGCTCTTGATAGTATCAAGGACAACATGGGAAGCAATGCCTATTTTCAAGGCTCCCTACCAGTATATTTTTTGTCTGAATAATAAGATAGCGAAAAAGGGCTCGTCTGCGCAGCCCTGAAAACCGATCTTGGGATGGCGGTCTAGGGGCTGGCGCCTATGGCCCTCTGTATATGAGAGTGTGACCCGGTGAAGCTATAAGCTTTGTGGATAACTTTTCCTGATAAGCTACCCGTATCTTGATTCAATAATGAATCACAAGATTTAAAGGATGGCAAACGACCTTATTGCGCTATGCCAAAGAAGAGAGCTAGCAGAGGCCGGTCAAAGGGCGGCAAGGGCAGCTCTGGCGTGGTTCACTGCAGCCAGTGCGGCGCTCTGGTTCCACGCGACAAGGCCAAGAAGGTTACAGGAAGGATTACGCTTGTAGAGCCAACGCTTGCAAGGGAACTAAAGGCTGCGGGCGCCTACATCCCGATGTCGACTGACGTCAAGTTCTACTGCGTGTCTTGCGCGGTCCACAGGGGCGTTGTGAAGGTAAGGTCAGAAGCGGATAGGCGGACTGCTGGCAAGCTCAGGTAGAAGAAGAAGAAGACAAACTTTTTGACGTTGCCGCCATCCTCTGGATTAGCGTGATGCCTGCCACTATTGACACTATTATAACCGCCCATTCCATTGCTTCTCTGAGAGGCACCATGCCTATTATTGCTATGATAAGCAGCCGCTCGGCGCGCTCGCCAACGCCGATGCCCTTGAGCTCGACGCCAAGTGACTCGGCCCGAGCCCTTGTATAGCTGACAAGAAGCGATATGCCGATGCCGATTATACACCAGAAGGTGTCCGCAAGGTTGCCAAAGGCGATGCCTGCAAAGATCGTGACCTCGGCTATCTTGTCAAATGACGAGTCAAGGAACGCGCCTTTTCTTGACGTCTGCTTTGTGATGCGCGCGACGCTGCCGTCGACGACGTCGAAAAAGCCTGAGATCAGGAGGAGCACGCAGCGAATGACTGCGGCATAGTACCAGTCAAGTTCTATGAACGGGATAGAGTGAGACGCGTATACGATCCCTGCCGCAACTGAGACTGCCACCCCAAGCCCGGTCCAGAAATTTGCTGACAAGCCAGTTGAGGCAAAGCTGGCGCCAAGCTTTGCCATAGTAGGCTGCAGCGAGTCCCTTAGCTTGTTGAGCAAGTTGTTGCTGCCTTTTCAACAGAATTCTTACATAATAAATTACCGCTGCAAATAAGAGGC
>DAINRX010000079.1:0-6725 GCA_036741635.1 Nitrososphaera sp. | reverse complement strand
GCTGCTTGCGAACGGGCTGGGAAGGGTGGTCGTCGCCTGCGTGCTGTTGCTGGCTGTGTTGTTGTTGTTGGCTGCTTGTGCCATAACGTAGCCCACGGTCGACGAAGAATTAAAGTCGCTTTGGATGGTTGACGTGATCAGGTCGCTGTTCCCGCTGATGTCGTCGACGCTTCCAGTTATCGCGTAAATAGTATCAAAGCTGCCAACTCGGACAGATCCTTCAGAGATTGCGTATGAATTTGTCACGTCCTTGGTTATCTGAATGCGCGTCGCCAGTGAAGTTGCGTTGTCTTCAACAGTAGTGGTAGTAGTAGCATTTGTCGTCTGTGCCAATACTGATGATGGTGCAAAAGTAGTAGTCCCAATGATGGCCAGTGCAGCCCCTAGGCTGACGGTTGCCAGAACTGCAACTAACATTATTATTATTGATCGGTTCATTGAGCAACGGAAAAGAACTAAACTTATACGGATTCCGCCAGATGACGCGTGGAAGAGATTCTGCGATTTTGTTATGATGATTGATTCAAGGCGAGCTTCTGGGAGATTTTACTGCCTGCCAGTGGTGGCAGTTGTTATGCACTTGTATGAAGCATCCGCAAGCCGGAGGTACGAATTGACGCTTGCGCGCAGCGTCGCCAGATCGCCCGTTTCAACGCGGAAAATGATGTTAGAGCCGGAAAGAGAAATTTCTGCCCTGCCTCCTTCGTCGTCCTTGAGCAGGCGTTTTAGGTCGGGCGCAAGCGCGGCACGGATAGAACCTGCTACCCGCCCCGACCTAGTAGATATCCTGATCCTAGCTCTGCAGCTTTTCAAAGTCAACGTCGTACGCGCCTGACGCGATCTTGAAGTTGCATTTGGGGCAGTGCCATATCCCTGACGCGACCCTGCCAAACCTCAGCGAGCCGCATGACGGGCACCTCCTCTTCTGGTGAAGCGTGCGGTAAACCTTGCCGTAACGCCTGCGCACGGTGGCCCCGAACTTGATCCCAAGGCCCTTCAGGTTAGTCGAGCCTTTCTTCTTCTTGCCGCCTGTGCTAACCATTCTTTCCAGTCAACTCCTTCAATCTTGCCCGTACTGCCTCTCCTTTAATCCTTGCTGTTTCGGCTGCCTTCTTTATCTGGTCGACCGTGAACGAGCCAGTAAAGCCCTTCTGGATCGCGCAAAAGCCTTCGTCTGCAGTCGTTATCGTTATCCTTGCGTCCATGCAGGCTTCCTCTTCAGAGTTCGGGTCTATCAGGACATAGTCGCCAATCCTTGCTGCAGTTATTGAAACTGGCACTGTCGTTATGGGCATCGGCTGCGTGTTGCCGGTGTCGACGACCTTGTCGTCCTGCATTTCAAACACAGGAAGCTTCGCGCTGAGCAACGACGCCACAACGGCGTACGACGTTGCATCGAACAGGTTTCCGTCGGCGTTGACGACACTGCAATCCACAAATATTGTGTATACTATTTTGCCCGGCACGAGGACCAGCTGGTCAAGGTCTATCATCTCTGACTCCCTGACTCCCCTGTCTACGACCCTTGCCAGCTCGACCACATCTTCATCTGGCGGCCCCGGCTCGACATGCGGAGACGCAGTCGGGAGCACCTCGGCTGAAACAATGAGCGCGCCCTTGTTCTCGAGCCCTTCAAACGGCTCGCCCGTTTCCACCTTGACGCCTGCAACCACTTCTGAGTCGCCCAGCTTTACCCTCGCCGAGCCGTTGGCCTTCTTTATCACGTCAAGTTCGATTTCAAGCGGCCTCTGCTCATTAAAGTCCCTGCCGTCAAGCCTCTTGCCCCGCGCAAGGGCGTCCCACATCTGCTGCTTGCGCAGGTGCTCTACTATTATTGTCGACCTCTTTGAGGCGCTCATTACTGCTGTATCTCCTCCTTCAGCTCGGTTTCATTGCCAAAGTACTTTTGCATCAGCGCCTGCTTCTGGATCTCGTAGACCATCTTGCAGCCGCCAATCGCCTTGTCGATGCATTCGTTGAACTGATCAGGCGCAAGCTTGCCGTCCAGCTGAAGCAATGTCACCTGCTCAAGGCGGGGCATGTACGCGAATGGCATGTCTGCGCCACCCTCCTTGTCCTCAGTATCGTTAATGTCAAGCACTATCTTGTCGTCTACCTTGCCTGCTGCACACGCGGCCACTAGGTCGCGCATGTTGATGCCTGCGTCTGCAAGAGCCACTGCAGCGGCTGTGATGCCTGCGCAGCGCGAGCCTCCATCCGACTGGAGCACTTCGACAAAGACATCGATTGCAGCCCTCGGATAGTCCTCGAGCATCAGCGCTGGCTCGAGCGCCTCGCGCATCACCTTTGAAATCTCGACTTCCCTCCTAGAGGGGGCAGGGTTCTTGCGCGTGTCTGTCGAGAACGGCGACATATGGTAGCGGCAGCGGAGCACGCACCTGTCGGGCTGCGCCATGTGCTTTGGGTGAACTTCACGTGGCCCGTACACAGCAGCCACTATCTTGTTCTTACCAAATTCAATGAAAGCCGAGCCATCGGCGTTCTTTACTGTGCCGACAGTTATCTTGATAGTCCGGAGCTCGTCAATGGTCCTACCGTCTGTCCTTTTTCCATTTTCGTCTATCAAATTTCTTGTTTGAGTCATTTTTCTTCTTCAACCTCTAATTCTTCTTCCACTTCGTCTATCGTGGATTCGATTTCGTCCGGTTTTGAAGCGCCTACAGCGCCGACGCGTTGGGCTTCCTGCTGTGGCGGGGTGTCCGGCACGTTCAGGAGCATCTTTATCCTCTGCGTCAGGTTAGCTGTGTGGGCTTCCTCTTCAACCATCCTAATTGCCCTCACCGCCAGTTTTATTCCTTCTGGATTTCTGCCAGTGACGACCACGATGCCATTCTGGCCAATCAGCACGCGCGTCTGCGTCGCTTGTTCAATGGTCTGTATCATGGAGCCACGCTTGCCGATAAGGCGTGGGACACGCGTGGCAGATATCTTGAGCAGTTCTCCCCTTGGGATCTTACCAAGGTCTCTGTCTTGCACCGTCAGCATCGGGTCGCGCGTCCTGTCAAAGGCCATCACCCTTGCGGTTATCATGTCGCCTATTGCAAAGTGCTTGCCCATGTCGTCGCGCGCGGGCGAAAAGTCCCTTCCAAAGACGTCCTGCGCCGGCAAGTGAGCCGAGAAGCACGAGTTGATGTCCACCTCCCACGAGAGCGACGAGTGGTCGATTATCTTGCCTATAACAAGGTCGTTCACGCGCGGGATGTAGACACCAGAGAGCGGTATTACCTTCACGCCGTCGCGGCCGGTCTCTGCAATCCCAATTCTTGTAGCGATGAGAGCGTTGCCGGACTTGATCACGTTCATCAGCGGCCTAAAATTCCCCTCGGCAATTTTGTCTCCGGGGATTACATACCTTCTTTTCACGTCGTGCATGTATCAAAGGGTCACCACCGAGGCAAAAAGCCCTTCTGAAAATACGTTGTCATTATCCATTTTTGTTCTTTCTCCTTTTGCTGGAGAGTAGTAACAGCTGACTTATATTTTAAGTGTAGATATCCACAAGCTAGCTATCCTTCCTTTACCTGGGCAGAGCCCTTTGTAGCCGAGCCGAGCCTGTCGAGGAACTGGCCCTTCATGCCTGCGTTCATTTCCAGCGTCGCCCTGAGCGAGCCGTCTGCAAGCCACTCCTCGCCCCGGAGATCCCCCGTGGACTTTAGTATGCTGTACGACTGGGCCGAGAACTGAGGCGGTATCGTAACCGTGAGTTTCACGGTCTCAGACTTGAGCGGCAGTATCTTGCGTAATGCCTCCACCACTCCCTTGGCCTGGTCCTCTGCCTTCTTGAACGGGTCTATCGAGACCCGGGCCTCGTCCATCGCTGCCTCGATCCTCATGACAGGGTGTGGCAGATGCGTCTTGGGGTCTACAAAGCTCCTGTTAATGAACTGCACTATCTGCTTGCGCTTCTCCTCCACCATTTTCCTTCTCTGGTCGGTGGTGAGGTTCAGCTCACCCCTTGCGATTATCTGCGTTGCCACTTCTGTGGCGTCCGTCGTCTTAAAGTGCTTCATCAGCTTCTCGCCGGATGCCCTTGAGCCCTTGTTTGCGTCAGAATAGATTTCGTCTGAAACTAGCACGCTTGAAATGTCGGCCCTCTTGCCCAGCTTGTATTCTAGTGCCGGGTCGGGCTTGACCACCAGCTCGAACTTGTCGCCGTCCAGCGTGAGGCGGACGACTGTAAATTTGGCGTCGGTCATATTGTGTTACATCAAGATCATTTCTGAAGTATATATGCGTGTCAAGTTGCCGAGCAAAAATTTGCAACTTTCGGTAGATTTTTAAGGACGATTTGGGCAGCTTTCTAGAGTATTGGCTTCTCCATCAGCTGAAGTTATCGAGAAATCAGACCAGAGAATCGTTGTCAGGTTTAACAATATTCCAAGGCAGTATGTCAACTCGCTGCGCAGGCTAGCGATAAGCGAAGTCCCCACGCTGGCTATCGATGATGTGGTCATTCTAGAGAATTCTTCTGTCATGCACGATGAGGCGGTGGCCCATAGGCTCGGCCTGATACCATTGCGCACCGACCCCGGCAGGTTCGTCATGCCCCACGAGTGCGACTGCAAGAGCACGCTTGGCTGCAGCAAGTGCAGGGTGCTGCTTGTGCTCGACTCCGAGGCAAACGAAAAGACCAAGGTGGTGACGTCGGGCGAGCTCGTGTCGGAGGACGAGCTGGTCAAGCCGGTAAGCAAGGAAATCCCAATAATCGTTCTGGCGCCAAACCAGAAATTAAAGTTCGAAGCGTACGCAAGGCTTGGCACCGGCAAGGACCACGCCAAGTGGCAGCCGACGGCTGCGGCAGTGGTCAAGGATGGCAAGAGCGAGGACGAGATAATCCTCACGATAGAGTCGAACGGCGCGCTGACTGCAGGGGAGGTCCTAGTGGCGGCAGCTGAAAAGCTGTCTTCAAAGGTCAAGAACTTCAAGCATGTAGTCTCGTCGCTCAAGGTCCCCAAGAATGCCTAAGTACATTTATTTAGGGTGCTTTTACTACGAGTTGACATAACGAACGAATATGTTTGCCAGTACCATGGTTGATAACACTATCTGGACTCTTCGCCAAGCCTTCAAGAAGAACAAGGCCCCTATCTGGCGCGCCCTTGAAGAAGAGCTCGCTGGCCCGAGGGCTAACAGGAGGGAGGTCAACGTCGGCAGGCTGGCAGAGATAACAAAGGCAGGCGAGGTCGTCGTCATCCCGGGCAAGGTTCTTGGAACCGGTAGCCTCGGCCACAAGCTGACCGTTTGCGCTTTTTCGATTTCAGAGGGCGCCGCCAAAAAAATCATTACTGCAGGCGGCAAGGTCGCGACTTTTGAATACCTGACAAAGAAACATCCGGATGGAAAGGGAGTGAGGATAATTGGCTGACCAGAAAACAGTGCAAAAGCAGCAACAGCAAAAGACGATAGTGGTTGATGCCACCAACTGCATCGCAGGCAGGATGTGCTCGCACGTTTCCAAGCTGCTTCTGCAGGGCAACAGGGTCGCCATAGTAAACGCCGAGAAGGCTATGCTGTCCGGCAACCGCTACAATACAATTGAGCTGTACAAGGAGCACTTGGAGATCAACTCTGTCACAAACCCGATCCACGGCCCGTTCCACCCAAGGAGGCCAGATACGATTTTGTCAAAGATGGTCAGGGGAATGGTGCCCAAGAGAAAGCCAAGCGGCATGAAAGCCCACAGGCGCCTGAGGGTATATATCGGGATCCCTGAAGAAATGAAAAGTGCAAAAATGGAGTCGTTTGCAGATTCCAAGATAACCAAGCCTGAATCATACTATATCACGATTGGCGACGTTGCCAAGCAGATAGGGTGGAAGGGACAATAGTATGACGACTAAGGTAGAGCTTTACCCGGGGCAGAGAAAGTCGAGCAGGGCCGTCGCCACAATCGCCAAAGGCAGCGGCAAGGTCAGAATAAATAACATGCCGGCAGAACTGATGGCGCCGGACGTTGCCAAGGAGCTGGTGCTAACTCCGCTGACGCTGGTGAGCGAGCTCCGCAACAGAGTCGACATCGACGTGCAGGTACACGGTGGAGGCTTTATGGGGCAGGCTTTTGCAAGCGCAGTCGCGATATCAAGGGCGCTGACAGGTCAGGAAAAGGGCGGCAAGGACCCAAGAGAGCACCCGTTCACAAAGAGCGTGCGCGAAGAGATTAGGAGAAAGATAACAGAGTACGATAGGCACCTGCTATCGGGCGACAGCAGGCAGACAGAGTCGAAAAAGTTCGGCGGCCCCGGCGCTAGGCGCAGAAAGCAGAAATCGTATCGTTAATTCTTTCTTTCTTTCTATTTTTGTCAAGCAGTTAGTAGATATACATATACGCCCAGCGTTGTGCATGGATATTTTTGTTTACGCTATACTCCCTGCAACATCCGATCCGCTTACATGCGCTTCCCTGTTGTGCGCTGCCAGATCTTCAACTGAATCAAACATCTTGCCGCAGACCTTGCATTCAATGCTGGGCTCGGGCTCGCTGGCGCCCATGTATACTCTACTCTTCCTCTCCTCTTTCCCGAGGGCCTGCAGCCTTGACCATCTCGGTTTCATCAGCAGACTCCGTGCGGTCGTAAATTGGCTCCGGCGGAGGCGGCTGCTGGTCTATGCCTATGTCGCCCTTATTCTTTGCCCCCTCGTACCTTTCCGTTGCATCTTCACTCATATTGGAATACGGCTGCCCACCATTGCTTAAGAAAGTAATA
>DAINRX010000078.1:0-6916 GCA_036741635.1 Nitrososphaera sp. | reverse complement strand
ATGAAGGAGACACTGTATCAGAGGCTGACTGCGAAAACTTTTGATTGATAAATCCAATAACATATATATTATTTTTTTATTGCGCTGCCTCCAGCCTCGCTATTGCCGCGTGTAGGTATTCTTTGTCAATTTCAAAGCCTACAAACGAGACGCCGAGGCGCATCGCTGCCACCGCAGTCGAGCCAAGGCCGGTGAACGGGTCAACCGCCAGTTTTGCATTGCCGTGCAGCTTCATGCACATCTTTGGCAACTTCACTGGGAACGTGGCAGGGTGCGGCCGCTCGCTCTTGCTCTGTATCGTTTCATAAGGTATGAACCATGTGTTGCCCCTATCGCGCCTGTCCTCTTTAGCCGCCTTCCACCTGCCGATGTTTGTCTTGTCCTGATAGGGAATGCCGACTGCAAGCTTGTCCAGTTTCATATCGCCGGCTTTTGTAAAGTGGAAAATGTATTCGTGGCAGTCATTGAGGAACCGCTCGCTCACTATCGGCTTGAAGTGCCCAACTGCTATGTCGCCGGCAATATTTGGGTAGCTGCCGACGTCTGCCTTGCTTATTGCTATCGACTTGACCCAGTGGATTACATTTTGCAGGACAAAGTGCTTTCTCAGCGCCGAAGCGACGTCCCACGCTATCCATTGGTCCTTTGGCTTGTTGCCGATATTGAGAAAGAACGAGCCGTCGTCTGCCAGAGCACGCCTAACGGCCACGCCCACCTCTTCCATCCACGAGAGGTACTTTTCGCGCGGCAACGCGTCGTTATACGAACCATAATCGATGCCAATGTTGTACGGCGGCGACGTGACTATGACATCGACTGATTTTTCGTCGATGTTTTCCTTCAGGCCGGTTATGCAGTCCTTCAGGTAAAAAGTCGCGGCGCAGCCGTTTTTCTGCACAACCCTGTAGGGCGCGTCCTGATTCTGCAACCAGATACAAGCATGCAGCCCAGCATTTATCCTTTGCATTTTTCTTCGTACTTTTGTTATTGTAGAAAGACGTATTGCCGTTAAAAGGCAGTCTGCCCAGCTTTCGGCATTGGCAGAGGCGGCAGTGAGGGCGTGCCTCCACCAGTGCAGAAGGTGCGGCGTCGTATACGGCTGCAACGCTGCAAGGTGCGGCCAGCCCTTTGACAGCGGCTACTGCCAAGTGTGCATATCGCCTGCTGCTGCGGCAGCAACGATGGACCCTTCTTCTTTCATGTCGTCAGCAGCCAGCTAGCTAGCTAGCTAGAGCGTGTAGAGGCAAACGCAAGCTCTACCCCGTGCCTCTTGTCGTAACTGAACGTAAAGCTCTCGTTGTTCGATAGCGGCAGCCTCGAGACAGTAGCATTGCATTGGGGGCAGGTAACGATGTCGTGCCTTCTCGTGCTAATGGCAGAAGCTGCCCAGAAGCAAAAGTCGCATATCAGAAACTGCTGAGGTGGTTTCTGAGAAGAATCAACATTGTAAACTTCTAGTAAAGGCGTCATTCCTACATGAAGAGGAAGTCACAATATTAAAGGAGTCCGGAGTGTTTTTCTAATTGATTCTACAGTCAAAATATTATAGAATTTTATTCTTGGCGATAAGCTTGTCGGAGGTCACCGCGCCAAGGACGCCCATTGCAGCCGCGGGGACGGCCGCAAAGAGAAGCACGGTGCCTATCATTTCAAAGTATGTTGGCGCAGTCAGGCTCGCCCAGAGCGCCGGCTCTTGAGTCAGCACTTCATTGTATGTGTGCGTTATCAGCGGGTAGTACAACGTAAAGAACGCAAGGCCAGCTATTGCCCCTGCGGCATATATGGAGATCTTGAACGGCCGCCAGTACCGGTACGACAGTATCGCATCCGCAGCCACGATTGGAATCATGTTGAGCATGTAAAACGGCAGCGTGGGCACTAGCGCTTCATTCGGGGCTATGGATGTCAGAGCGCCTGTCGCAATGAACGCGGCACCGGTTATTGACATGATGCCAAAGCGTCTGCCTGCAAGGGCAGACGCAGTATACAGCATTGCAGCTACCAGGAACGGAAAGCCAAGCGTGGCGTTAGCTGCCCCAAGAGCCGGAGGCGGGTTGAAATTAAAATAATCAGTCTCTGAGAACGGCAGGGAGAACATGTCCACGACCCCAGACAGAGCGAGCCAAATTGGCAGTATGCCGATGACAATGAGCGCAGGTGGGAGGTGCAGCTCAGAGCCACTACTACTGCTGCCGCGCATGAAGGTCTTGTTGTAGTAGACGACGCCGGCAAGGGCACCTATGCTGCTTGCGACCATACCGCTTAAAAGCACAAAGTGGGGCGGGCTGAGCAGGCCGTCAAGCCCAAAAGCCGAATGCCAGGCAAAGTCGGCTGGCCCGGCCGCCACCAGCACTATTACACCGGCCGCCACCATCTTGGCCGGCCATGGGATTATTATTCTGTTGCCAGCTGACCTTGCGGCGGTGAACAGCATCGCGGCGCCGGCCACTGCGATGGCTGCACCAGAATATAGGACAGCGTGAGGCGGCGCAAAGAACGTTTCAGGCTTGTTGAGCAGGTGGTTTGTGATATCCCAGCTGCCGCCTGCCCCTGCAAGCAGTATGCCAATGCTCACGAGCACGCAGCCAATGAGGAACCTCGGGCCCGCGCCACGGGCAACGAGAAATGAGGGGCCTTGCCTGAAATAGTTCATTATGGGTGCTCCTTCTTTCGCGGATTCAATAATTAAGGCTTTGTCGTCACCTGCACGGAATACGCCTGCACGAACTCTTGCTGGTAGTCCATCAAGCCTTCATGCGGATAGTGAGCCTGCTCCCAGCTGTGGGGCAGCGCGATAGACTTGACGAATACCACAAACCTTCCCTCGACATCCGGCTTGACTTGGACGTCGATGCTGTAGGTGCTGCCGGTTTTCCAGGACCAAGTGGTGGCCTCAACAGAAGGATATTCCGCTTTAACAGTCCTCTCAAACCCGGTATATCCGGTGCCCACCTCCTGCCCAGCTTGAACAAAAAATGGGCTTTGCACAAAGTTATGCTTGAGCACTGCAATGCCGTCAGTCCTAGTAAGGTTCGGGAACCCTACAGAAACGACTTGCACGTCAGACTGATCGCCCCTGTTCGTCACCATGACAGAGATGGTAAATGTCTGGCCAAGCGCGACCTCTGAAGCAGACAGGCTGACGCCAGTTAAAATCGGCTCTGGCCTAGGCGGCTCCGATGACGAGTACGACTGCGGGATCACGTAAGCTGAGAGCGCAAAATACGCTGCCAGCGAAGCAGCTACCGCTACGGCTAGAATCAGAGCCCTTAACAATATATTGTACAAAAACACCTTTGACCTTTTATTCCTTGGCATCGTGCCGGCACACATACATATATACGCAGGCAGCAATTGACAGCAGCGAAACACCAAGGTGCAGCGGCTGCGGCGACTCTGAAGGTGTCGCCCCGTCGGTCCACGCGTACAGGGGGCCGTACTTTTGCATACGCTGCTGCCAACTACCTTGGCGAAGGCGGCGACATGATAGCGGCCTAGCGGCTCTTCACATGCGCCTGGCTCTCGTATATCCTGCGCACCTTGTCAAGGGTGTCGATGTCACTCACAGTCTTGTCTGCGCGGATGTACTTTATCCTCGGGAAGCGCAGCGCAAACCCGCTGTCGTGCCTGTCGCTCTTCTGTATGCTGTCAAACGCCACTTCAAGGACAATCTCTGGCCTGACAAGCAGCCTGTAGCCCTCGTCCTTGACGGCTATCGACCGCAGGCGGGCGGTAAGCTCGGCAATTTCGTCGTCGGCCAGACCCGAGTACGCCTTGCCTATCGCCTTTAATTCGCCGCCGCCATCATCATCATCATCATCGTCCTGCACCGCAAACGTATAATCTGACAGCATGCCAGCACGCTTGCCATGGCCGTACTCTGCTATGACAATGACCGCATCGATGGTGTCAAGCTCCCTTTTTAGCTTGACCCAGTGCCTGCCACGCTTGCCGGGGTGGTACTGCGACTCAGGCTCCTTGATGACCAGCCCCTCATGGCCAAGCTTTCTGCTCTCGACAAACGCGTCGGCTATCTCCTGCGCCGACGACACCACCCTGTAGCCTAGGTCGATTATGGGCACCTTGAATTTTATTTGCGACAGCAGCGATTTGCGCTTGATGAGCGGCCTGTCGATGACCTGCTGTCCGTCGACGTACATGACGTCGTAGGGCGCGTAAATGACCGGGATTTCGCTCTTTAACTGCTCAGTGACAGCCTTTCTCCTGAGCCGCTTTTGCAGCTCCTGAAAGTGCAGCGGCCTGTCATTTTTGTACGCAAGGACCTCGCCGTCGAGGATGAAATCATGCTGGAGCAGCGCAGCTGCGCCAGCTATCTCGGGAAATGAGCCGGTGACGTCTTCAAGCTTTCTTGAGAACATCCTGGCCTGTCCGCCGAACTTGTGCAGCTGCACTCTTATGCCGTCATACTTGAACTCGCAGATCATCTGCTTGCCACCGTAGTATTGCGCAATTTCTTCGGCGCTGAACATGACGTCTGCAAGCATGAAGCTGAGGGGCGCAAGTGGCTTCATTATGGCAGTTGCCAGCGCGTCCTTTTTCGCTAGGAGTGCAACCTGTGCAATGTCCCCGGAAAGGAGCATCGCCTGTCGCACGGATTGCGCGTCATGGCCAAACGCCTTGCCTACTGCAAGCTCGACCAGCCCTTCCACGGCGCCGACGCGCAGTTCGCCAGTAGCTATCTTGACGAGATACCTTGCTTCAAGGGGTGAGCAGTTGATGAGCAGTCCTGTCAGGATTTTCTTTTTTGCCTCTGCCGACCCCGAGCCTGACGCATCGGCAATCTTTCTCAGCTGGTCGTGCAGGTCGGGCAGGAGGAGTTGCCGCTGCGGCACAAGCGGGCTCCATTGCTTTTTCGACACGGCGCGCTCGGCGAGCGCGCCCATGTCGCCGTGCTTTAGGTAGATCTCTTGTATTTCCTCCGGCTCTAGCCGCGCGATTTCTGACAGTGACTGCATTATCGTGTTAAAGCCGACGTTTAGGGCAAGGCCTGAGCCCTTGGGGAATACGGCGCCGGACAAAAACAGCACCGCCGCCGGCAGCGACAAGTCGTCAAGCTTGGCCAGATATTCTGCAATAATTGCTACTTTGGCATTCTTGCTCGAAGTCAAGCGCACCTTTTCACACAATGTTGAGAATTCGCTGAACGACACGTATCAATGCAGCATGCGTCAGCCGACTTAAAAAATGTCTTGACGATGACGGCGACGCAAATGCGCAAATACTACCTCTTTACAGACTATATATGTTGTTGAAGGCGTCGTCCGTATTGGTGATTGCAGTTGCAATCGCAACGCTGGTCCCGGCTTCGTTCGCTATCGCCGGGCTGGGTCCGCAGCTGCCAGGAGGACAATCGGCAACAGTGGGATTTTACAATAACGCCGACAGCAGCATCGTCGACGCGAGGGGCGACGCGACGCCGGTGCTTCAGCAATCCAATTCTAGCACCGTGCCCGAGGTCAGGGGCTACCACGACATCTTGGGGGCAAGCGTGAAAAAGCAGGGCAACGCATTCCTGTTTTCGATAGAGCTTGCAGGCGACCCCAACCTGAACGAGAAATACGAAACTAACTACCTGTGGCATGTCATTACTACGAGCCCAGAAATGGGCAGCGAACAGCGGCACTACATAATCATGTTTCCAAATTTTGCTCAGGATTCAAACTTTGCTGAAAAGGGGTGGCACTATGCAGTGTTTGACAGCACCACCGGAGAGTACCTTGTCCCGCAGACCCAGATTTCATCAGGGATGCCGCAGGACAGGGTGGAATTTCCATTAGAGGGGTGGCTCATCGGGAACCCGTCGTCGTTCCGCTACTGGGTCACTGTGTCGGTAAGGGTGGACAGCGTCAACCTCGACAAGCCGCCAGACTATTTGATGGACTATGCGCCGTAATAGTATTAGTAGTAGTATGTGTGCTATGCCACGCTTGCAGATACTGTCTCTGCCACCCTGACGTCCTTGGCCAGCTCAAAGCTTTCGCCCGAGACCTCGTCGGTGATCACGTACGTTATCGTATAGTCGCCTTCGGGGAACGGCCGCTCCTGAGTCAGCGTCAGCTCCAAGGAGAGCTCAGTGTTGGGCCTATGCGATATGATGCTCCCGACAGGCTCATCCTCAATCGTCTGAATCTCTGTGCCGTTGGCGCCAGCTATGATATAGTCCGCGGTGATGTTCACCAGGTACAGCTTGTTGCCTTTCTGGTCAAGCAATTCCTCGTAGTCAAAGCCCACCGGCTCGACGTAGAGTATCATCGTTTCGCCAGGCATAAAGACATCGCCATGCTCTTCGTAGACGCCGTAGCCGGCTGCGGTGGACTGCTTGACGTACGTGCTGAACGTGGCGTTGAACTCTGTCTGGTTCCACACCGACAGGTACAGGTCCCTTGCAGCGTCAAGGCTCATGCCGGC
This sequence comes from Nitrososphaera sp., assembly GCA_036741635.1. Lineage (GTDB taxonomy): Archaea > Thermoproteota > Nitrososphaeria > Nitrososphaerales > Nitrososphaeraceae > Nitrososphaera. The sequence continues at coordinate 487 of DAINRX010000078.1, read as the reverse complement.
TGGAGACGTGACGTTTGCAGCCGTGGTGGTATTGTTGCTCCTAGCTGGCGTCGCGGAATCTGACGTCTGGTTCTGCTGAGCCACCGCTGTGCCTGTGGCTATCGAAACTGTGGCGACGGCGGCCAAAGCCAATAATAACAACATTATGCTCGTGCGGCCGAAAATAATAATATTCATGGTAGACGAGCGCGAGCATTATTTTTAATCAATGTGAAAATATTCTATACGATTACATTCTGTTTTATCTACAGGAAAATTTAACAGCAAAAGAAGAGGTGGTAAATGGCGCTTGGCGATCCTGCACCTACGACCTTGTTACAGCCTTTGCCGTTAAAGTCGCGTTTTTTTACGTGATGCAGTTTTGCACGCCAAGCGCCAAGGTCAAGCCATGGCTTTTGGCAACATCATGCAGCTATATATTATCAGTAATTGCATAAAAGCATTTTTGTTTTCAAGCTATTTCTGCTAATTATGGCAACTATCATAA
>DAINRX010000077.1:5131-6942 GCA_036741635.1 Nitrososphaera sp. | reverse complement strand
GGAAATTGTGAAAAGCTTTGAGGAAGACGGCTATGACGTAACAAGTAATAAAAATTGCGAACCGGACGACAGCAGTAGTTCTGATGACACGTAGAGATGTATACACCAAAAGGATCAATACCTAGTTTACTTTTATCAGAATCCGACTTGAATTAGATTCGCCCCTTATTTTTGAAATTCAGGATTTAGCTCGTAGTAATTTTTGTAGCTGGTGGAAACACAAATGCCTAAATAGCAAAATTGACCCCTTCTCCGCAGCAGTGGCAGAAGAGAGGTTAGCAACAGCGGCCAGCGCAGCGGCCATCAAGAGAAACACCCTACGAATATCTCTCGTGGCCATTTCTTCAGTCTTTGTATTCGAGTTTGCTGCCGGCGTGATGACAAACAGCCTTGTACTGGTCACCGACAGCACGCATGCGCTTCTTGACGCAGTCGTCACAGCAATTCTGATAATCGCAGTCACGCTTGCGCTCAAGCCAAGGGACGTTGACCACACATACGGCCACGGCAAGATCGAGACCATCGGCGGATTTATCGGCGGCACCGCGCTCTTTGTCGTGGCGATATTCTTTATCTACGAAGCGGCCGTCAGGATCGCAGGCGCCGGCCAGCCATCGTTTGTAGTGAATCCCGGCACTATTGGCTTTGCTGCAGTCATTTACACGCTGACAGTCGACGTATTCAGGATAACCATTCTCCGAAGGGCAATTAAAAAGTCAGAGGCAACCACCCTCAAGGCAGACTTTTACCACGCTTTTGCCGACCTTGCCTCAACCACAGTAGCGTTTGCCGGCCTGTGGCTCGTTACAGCTGGCTTTGTCCACGGCGACTCGGCTGCCGCGATAATACTCGGAGGGTTTCTTGCCTACCTCAGCAGCAGGTTTGCCTACCAGAACGCGATGGAGCTGACAGACTTCATATCGCCCAAGCTTGTCGCCGGCGTGCGTCAGGCTGCAAACGGCACGCAGGGCGTGCTGGAATGCAAAGACGTCAAGATGCGCAAGGTTGGCAGGGAAATTTTCGTCGAAGTGACGGTTGTGCTGCGGGCAGACATGAGCTTTGAAAACGCGCACGAGGTAAGCGCGCAGGTGGAGGACAGCATCGCCAAGAGCCTTTCAGGCTCGGGCCTTGACGTCAAGCCAAGGAACATTACTGTGCACTTTGAGCCAACAATGGGCACTAATAACCCTCCGCCAGAATCGATAATCGAAAAGGCTGCAAGCAGGGTCGGCGGCGTAAGAGGTGTGCACAACATTCTTGTTTCAAGAATTGGCAGCACCGGCTCTGTTGGAGTCTCGCTTCATATTCAGGTCAACAGGTCGGCGACTCTTGCTGAAGCACACTCGGTTGCCAACGCCGTAGAGGATTCAATAAGGCAGCGGCTAAAAGGCATCGAGAGCATCACCGTGCATCTGGAGCCTCTTATGCCTGAAACCGTAGGCGTCGAGCCTATCGCCGACTCTAATTTGAAGGACTCGATAAGGGAGACCATTCTCTGCAGCGGCGGAGTCAAATGGGTGAGCAAGATTTTGACTTACCGGGCCGGCGAGAACATGCTAAAGATAGACATTGACTGCGTGTTTGACAGCAGGGCTGGCGCCACCATGACGATAGAGCAGGTGCACGATCGCGTTTCAGAAATTGAAAAGCAGATCAGGGAGAAATACCCAAAATCGATTGTGACGATACACGCCGAGCCAAGCTAGGCTGCAGCCAGGATCGCGTTCAGCCACTCTGCCAGATCCGCGGGATCCGTATCGGCTTTTTGATAAAATCCCTGACCTTGATTGACCGCATGACCTTGGAAAACT
>DAINRX010000077.1:0-5031 GCA_036741635.1 Nitrososphaera sp. | reverse complement strand
TGCTCGTCAATGACGCTGCCTTTCACCTCCATCCATGACGCGTCGGAAGCGACGTAGACGTAGTAGCCCACTTGCTCGTGCAGATCGTCGTATTCGCTTTCGCTAACGCTTGTGCCGTACGGGAGCATGCCAAAGTGGCTCTTGTTGTAGTCAGTTCTTCATCCAGTCCTGCAAGTCATCGCCGTGGAGTGCAGAGTTCTCATAGACAATGATGATCTCTGCGGTATCGATATATGCATGCTTGTGGAACTGGGACTCCGGCGTTTGTCACCACGATGCTGCTGCTGCTTCTTCCAGACTGGTCCTTGACGTATTCGTACAGCTCTTCGTAGTAGCCAACCTGATCCGTTGACGCGCTCTGCTGGTCAAGGAATATGCGGTCTATGTCGTACCATTCGTAGTAGCGGCTCACTTCATCCTCGACCTCGCCTGTTGACCGGCCGCCGTAGCCTGTCGCCACGTAGCCTCCTCTACCACCTTGATGTCGGCTCCATGCAGGCCGTCTATTACGCCTTCTCAGTGGCGTCCTTGCCCGAGCCTAGCCCACTTGACGGATTGATTACGACAATCAGCTCGGCGTCAGGGTTCTCATTCTTGGCGTCAATTATGGCATCTCAGTTGCTGTCCCGGCCGTAGGCAGGAATCACCAGACCATCCTCTCCATCCAGAACCTCGTCTAAAGGTAATGCATACGCCTAATTTGTTGTGGTCGTTATAGATCCGGCGGCTGCTAGAGCCGCGGCAATTCCGTGTGCTGTACAAGAAGCAGCTGCTGTTGTGGTTGTTGTTTTTTTCTGTTTTTGCTCGATTGCATCGAAGCGGGCAACTATTCAGTTGACTTATCATTTATGGAATCGTTTTCTGTATTCCATTCTACTACGGATAATCGCGCGCGCTACCTTAAAATCACATCATCGCCGTTACAGAGTTTTCTCGCGTGTTTTGCCAATCTGATTTTACCTCATAAAGTGATTGGCAAAGTTTATTCGCCTATGCAAAGTAACGCTACTAAAGCAGTTGGCAGTAATAATAACAATTACAGGCAGCCTTGCAAGGCGGCTGGCACCAGCACGTCACGCGTCCTCAAAGAAGGGAGACAACGGGACGGTTCTGGTAGCCGGCGGCAGCAGGTTTTATCACGGCGCGCCAGTCCTGACCTCGATGGCCGCGCTCAGGTCCGGCACCGACTTGGTGTACACTGCAGTTCCCCGCTCTATAATCACTGCCGTCAGGTCGTTCTCCCCGGCCATAATCGCACTCCCACTGCCAGACGACAAGTTGACGGTTGGCTCTGCAAATAGGCTTGCCGCGATGCTCCCCAAGCGCGCCGACGCGGCGGCCATTGGTATGGGCATGAGCATTGCAGACCCTGACGCCATAGCCGTACTTGTGAAAAAGCTCAAGGAGGCCGGCACCCGCCTGCTGCTGGACGCTTCAGCTTTAATCCCGGAAATACTGCCCGAGATCTCGGGCACCGGCGCGGTGGTCACCCCCCATGCAGGGGAATACAAGCGGCTTTTCCAGCGCGAAGCCGGCAAGACAGAGAAGGAGAGGATTTCAAACGTCCAGTCTGTGGCAAAGGAATACGGCATAACGGTGCTCCTGAAAGGAGCCGTCGACGTAATTTCTGATGGCCGGCGAGTAGGCGTCAACAAAACCCACAACAGCGCAATGACTGTTGGAGGAACAGGCGACGTGCTATCCGGCCTTGTTGCCGGGCTGATGGCAAAAAAGATGGAATCGTTTGAAGCGGCGCTCCTTGCCGTCTACTATAACGGCCTTGCAGGCAACCTAGCGTTCAAGCGTGTCGGGCTCCACATGGCAGCGACAGACTTGCTAGAAAGCCTGCCGGCCGCGATGAAGCCTTTCGACAAAATAGTCAAGTAGCAGCCTTTTTTGCAAAATACGACTCAAGCGCGCTCACTATCTCGTCCACTGCCGCGCCGTCGCCGCTATCCTGCGGCCTCGTGTTCAGGAATCCGCCGGCGGCGCCTTCGTGGCCGCCTCCTTCCCGGAACTGTTGCGCCAATTCGCTGCAATTAAAGCTGTTCTCGACATCGTTCTTTTTGCGGATGCTCACCTTGCCGTCGTCCGTGAATGCAATCGCAATGTCTACGTCAGAATCGTCCATTATCTTGCCAAGGAGCATCGACCTGCTCACAAATGTGTCCGACTTGGCTATCGCGACCCGGGCCGTCTGCTGTTGGTGGCCATCTAAAGAAAATTCCTTGATAGTCATGTTGCCAACCGATCTGACAAGCGACTCGTCGATAAGGCGCGACGCCTCTATGATATCGTCTTGCATTTCTGCATTCCACAGCACGCCGCGGGCAACGCTTTCCACGATCAGGTGTAGCCTGCAGGTTAGCTCTGGAAAGCCAAGGTAGTACGAGATTAGCGCGGTCAGCGGAGGTATCGGGAATCTGACCGAGTCTGGAAAGTCGGTCCTGTGCGCGATGCTTGCCAGCTGCCTCGCAAGTCTGCTGTCAGGCGCGAATTTCTCGGTGCACAGCTCGGCAGTGCACTTTTTCATTTCCTCAGCCTCTTCTGAGGAAATGACCATCTCGCAGACCTGCGCTAACTTGTCTCTTGGTTCCTGTAGCCAGATGTGGTGATCCACCCAGATGTTCTTCCATCCCTTTTCCTTTGCGCGCTGGAGCGCCAGTAGCACCGGCGAGTAGCTCTCCTCGTTTACTCCAATGTCTGCAATTATGATGGTGCCGGGCGCTTTATTATCTTGCATAAACGATTCTATCTTGCTTGCGACGGCTTGCATTTTTTCAAGGCCGTAATTTGTGAGCATAACTTCGCAATCTGGAAATGCAATTTTTAGAATTGCAGCAGAAAAGAGGCCGTCGACGTCCTGCTCGTGCGAAAAAACTAAAACACCCACTACAACAGTAATGCGCGCCAGATGCTTATATTATAATCTAACCGATCCTCAAGGTTTTTCTACCTACTTTTGCCAGCAACATTGTAATTGAAATCGGTAATTGTCACTGGCGCGTCAAGTGGCATTGGCAGGGCCTCAACTGTCAGGCTTGTGCAGGCCGGCTACAGGGTGTTTGGCCTTGCCCGCAGCTACAACAGGCTGAGCGAGCTGTCACAAGAGCTGCCCGCAGGAAGTTATGTCCCAGTAGAATTTGACGTCACCAAGCCTGAAACATTTGGTCCCATAGTGGACAGGATTGCGGCAAAGGGACAGATATTTGGGCTTGTAAACAACGCCGGCTACGTCGAGCCGGGAGCAATCGAGGACATCACCATGGCATCATTGAGGATCCAATTTGAAACCAACTTTTTTGGCCTCATCGGGCTCACAAAGCAGGTTCTTCCGCTCATGATGCAAAAGAATGAGGGCAGGATAGTGAACGTCAGTTCCATGGCAGGGCTTGTTTCACTTCCACTCATAGGCGCCTATTGTGCGACCAAACACGCCCTTGAAGCAGTGGCAGACGCCCTGCGGATGGAGCTATGGAACACCGGCGTCAGGGTGGCAAACATCAATCCTGGCGTCATTGAAACAAACATACATGCGGTCACAAATTCCAAGCTCGACCGGCTAAAGAATTCAAGGTTTGAAAAAGCCTACAAAAAGTACCTGCGTGGCGCGCACAAGGGGCTGCCGGCAAGTATAGTCGCCGACGCAATAGTCGACGCGATTTCGTCTCCGAACCCAAGGCCGCGATACGTAATTGGCTCTCGCAGGGAAAAGGCTGGCATCAGGCTCAGGCGCTACATCCCAGATACGCTGTTCTACTCGCAAGCGGCAAAGAGGGTATTGGCATAATTGATTTTATAACCCTGCAACTATCTTCTGCACTCATATGAGCGAGCCGGCGGCAGATCAATTCATCACGTTTGAGGAGTTTTCAAAGGTGCACCTGAGGGTAGGCAAAGTAATCCAAGCGGAGAGCATACCGGGCATGAAGAAGGTGTTCAAGGCCAAAGTCGACCTTGGCATGGAGCAGAGAGAGCTTGCCGTCGGGGGCGCGCCCTACTACAAGCCTGAAGAGTTTATCGGCAAGATAGTGGTCGTCTGCACCAATCTCGAGCCAAAAAAGATAGGAAGCGTCATTTCTCATGGAATGCTTTTGGCGGCAGATGGGCCGGAGGGCAAGCCAGTGTTTCTCACTGCTAGCGATGAAGCCCCGCTTGGATCACCCATACACTGAAGTCGGGGCAAAACCACACAGCTAGTGGCGAAATAGTTTTAGCAGTAAGGAAAGCAAGATCTAACTGAATTGCCAAAGCACTGCTTTTTTCTAGGCATAGAGGGGACGGATTTCCTTTTGCTTCATAAGGGTTTGCAGTGGCTAATCGAGAATTCAAGAACTACAGGAGGCTGGCTGGCAGTCAATCAAAGGGAAAACATTGGAGGCATTGCAAGGCATCCGGGATTGGGTCAACTTGCGATGTTTCATAGACGGGACGTATACCGCGTCATGCTTGCCAATTCCATTGTTGAACTTGTTACCAGAACCACTATACCAAGAGATGGTCTGGACAGGCCTATGCTGGCGATTCATCCCATGGCCAGCTACCTCGACGCATTAGATCAGATACCGAGGGTTTCAAAGATGATGGTCATTCCTTGGCTGGCAGAAGAAGTAGATTCTTGGGCTAAGCGCAACTTTGCCAAAGACTTTGACAATCCCGAGCTTCCGTCAATCTATGTCGACAGAGTTGCCATCACTGCATTCAAGCACCTGAAATTTGCATTTACAGAGTCGACTCCACCTTTCCCTGCTCAATACAGAATGGCAGTATGCCAGACGCTGCAGATCTTGCTTCAAAATGGGATTAAATTCGAGCCTGCGGCATTGCAGTCGGCGCTAGTCCAGCAATGCGGATGGAGCCCAGTGTCAGCAAAGCAGGCAGCAGAAATTGCAGAAATTTTCCTTTCAGAACAAACGCCTTCAGGCTACGGAGGCAGCGGCCCTTGGGAACCGGATATCATAAAACTGTGGAGAATAGAGGCAAAAAAAGAGCGTTGACTGAACCCAAGAATGGCAAAGCGCAATAAAAAAA
>DAINRX010000076.1:0-7052 GCA_036741635.1 Nitrososphaera sp. | reverse complement strand
GGTTATCCCGGCGGGCTCATAACCCGCAGAGCGGTTTCCACTTTTGCAAAATTGCGGGTGGCCGTAAGTTCAAATCAACCCCTCGCTACTTACTATTTTTTACAAACCAAAGAAGCCGGCCTTTTCAAGGCTATGCCTTTGGATGCCAGACAAGACATATTTCCATAAGCTTACGGCGCGATAACTGTGTGACCCTGCGAGACGATGCTGCTATTGCCAGCCATCCAGTTTCGTATATGATATGTCTGTATGGCCAGTTTCTTGCTGGTGATTTTCCACATCATCCTAGTGTAATTCTATAGTAAAATGTTGAGCTGTGCCATTGCCCTTCGTAAGAATACCAAATAAAATGATTTTACATTTTGTAGCTGCTCCATGCGGAAAGGCGACCTGTAAAGGCTACAGCGGATCTATCTTGTCCTATCTATAGCTGCAGCCATACAGGTGATTGGCGGCGTGTGGGGCGGCATGGTATATCTTGCGCAGCCGCCAGATGACTTTTTTACGTTGCGCCATATCGTGGTATATATTCCAGCGTTGCTCTGGGCATGATCGCTGCTCTTGCAGGCTTTTTCTTCCTTCTTGAAAACAACTATGGAAGGGGAAATGGCTACGAAGTGATCGGGATAAAGCTTGTATTCATAGGCTCAGGGCTGTGGGCGTTTGCAGGCCCGTTTGACTACTGGTGGCACCAGACCCTCTCGCAGGAATCACTCTTGATACTGCCTTTTCTTACCCCTTCGCACATGGTATTCAAGATAGGCATCATGTTCTTATGGCGGCTTTGCTTTGGGGATTTTGCTGCCTGAGAAAGAACTTTCTCTATAGGGCATTCATGCCATATACGAATCTGCGCTTGCATTCTTGAGATAGAAAAAAGGGTGTAGTAAAAGCAACAGCTGCATAGTCACAATCTTCAGCCTGTGCTTAAGCTGAAGTTGCAGCTCGATTTTTCGAGGCCGTACCTCTGCAGCGGCTTTGTGAGGTGCCGGTGCGCCTTTGGAGTCGGGATGTAGAGGCCAGCCCTGATGTCGCGCTCTTTTGGCACCAGAATTTTCTTTGCAGTGGTGTCTCTGAATTTGCACCTGTCGCACTGGTAGCCCTTGTTCCTGCCCTCCGACTTCATGCGCTTGCCGCACATCTTGCATAGAGGGTTCAAGGCATCAAAGACAAGCGCGAGCTCCCGCACCGACAAATATTCAACATTCAGGATCTTGGGGTGCTTGCTCGTGCCTTTTCTCACGCCGCAGCCAATTTCGATCAGGTCGCCAGGCGCAAGATTTGCTGCAACATTTGCAAGGCCGGTCGGCTCGTAGACGGCCGCCGGCATTTCTGCGCCGCCCTGCTCGACTGTGAAGATGACGTGCCCACCCTCCATCGCAAGCGGCCTGCCCTTGACCCTGCACTTTACGTAGCCGGCAGTGTACGCCTTGATGTCGGCAAGCTGCAATTCGTTTTGCAGGTGCATATTTGTCCCCTGGTTTGAACGAAAGATCATCCAACCGTCCAGCTCTTCTCCTTCTGGCTGCAAAGCCGCCAGCGCCGACGCAACAACTTCGGGGCTCTCGCCCCTCACGCCAAAGAACACGGGGTCAGGACCGTGGGGCGCAATCAGTATCCGCTCATGATTTTTGTCGTAATTGTTGAATGTATTTGGATAAGTGTCTACGCTGAACTTGACAACTTTTTGCCTGTCCACGATGCGTGGCATGCCGCAGTTCTCCGGCTTTCTGTACGCGATCAGCTCGAACGTGTGATCGCAGTCAAGCATCAGGCAGCCCATCGCTCCAAGCGAGCCGACAAGCCCCTGCCCGTTTCCAAAAGTAAAGTATTGGACGCCTGCAAGCTTTGCCATCTTTTCGGCCATCTGCCTGCTCGTCACATCGCACATTGCAAGGGCGCTGAACTGCTGGATTGCCAAAGGAACACGGTCGCTCTCTAAGAACGCAGCTCCCGGGTTTGCGCCGCTGCCTATTGCCGAGCCTTCCTCCACTGCCTGTCTGACGTAGTCAATGACCCTGCCTGTGTCCTGCACTCTGGCCCTCAGGCAGACTGCCCCGTTGCCTCTGGTTTTCCAAGGGATGTTAGGGTTGAGCCTGACCAATAGCGGGTAGTCGATAAGCTCGGCGCCCATCTTTTTCTTCAGGTGCTCTGCCACCTTGAATGCAAGGTGCGTCGTGCATCTGCCGCCCCGCGAGTCCGTGTCGTCAAACGCAACGTGGAGGGTCTGCATGTATATGCGGCTTTTTCAACGCCGTGTCTGTATATAGCCGTATAATGTTTGATTCGAAAAATAACTATAAAAGTTGAGAAGGGTTAATATTGGACAACTGTCGACTTTTGTGTCAGTCTATCTGCCCAGGTTAGACTGGCTGAAAAAGAGCAGGCGCTTTTTAGCGTTGTACTGGAAAAAAGCCACGACCAACATTAGCGGCCCACCGCCGCTAGTATCCCTCTGTACAGGGCTATCGGCCCTGTTCTTGCTCAGTCATTTTCTTGTTTTGAATTATATCGCTGTTATAAAATTGGCATAGGGTTTAAATAGTTTCAGCATGGATCGTTGGATAAGTGAATTAGATGCCAGTCGCAATACTTCCTGATATTAGCGAACAACACTGCATCGGCTGTGCGCTCTGCGTAGAGATCTGCACTGCTCTCGGCCCGGATGTGTTGAGAGTAAAGCCAGTGGAAGGTTGGAAGAGAGGTAAGGCATTCGTGTTCTATCCAGAAAGATGCATCTCTGACGGAGCATGCATTGGCGTTTGCCCAACAAAGGCAATCTTCTGGATGAGGCCGATGGACTATACCCCAGGACAGCCAGTCCCACTGAAGAAGAGCGGCCTCTTCGTAAAGGGCTGGGAAGAAGGTTAAGAAGCAAGTAGGTCCTCCACTTCCTTTTCTTTTAATTTTTATTATTATTATTATTGTTGTTCTTCAAAAATTATTAATACTGTATTTGCTTGCTTGATCTCTATTGGTTGACTGGGACGAAGAGATCAAGGCCCACCTTTTCTGGGTCTGGGGCGAAGAGGAAGGCTTTATGAAGCGCGGCAGGGAGGGCATGCTCGTCATCACGGACAGGCGCCTTGCATTCATCATCAAGACAGACATGACCTACAGGATGCATGACACGCATTCTACCCGGCAGTTCAACAGGTTCAAGAGCGGCGAAAACGTCTTCCGGCCTGCCGAGGGCTACAAGCTTGAGCACCTTGAAAAAGACCTTGACAAGAGCCCCGACAACGTAGAGATCCCGTTCAGCCAGATCCTAGACATAACTTCGGAGGAAAAACGCTGGGGGACGCTCCTCAAGGTCAAGGTCAACTTGGGCGACAAGTCCAAGGTGCGCAAGTTCTCGATAGTCAAGGGCTGGGTTAAATACCCTGCCAAGGACCCGCTTGAGTTCCAGCACATGGACTGGAGCCCGCTTATAAACCTGGTAAAAACGTCTTCGCCGCCGTAAATTTATATTGCATTTCTGCAAGAGGAACTGTAACAATAGGACCGATTTATGGTCAAGACAAAGGCATTCGTGTTCATAAACACAGATGCAGGAATTGAAAAGCTTCTCCACGAAGAGATAAAATCGCTTGACGGCGTCAAGGAGGTTTACGACCTGTACGGCGAGTACGACATGATGGCAATAGTGGAAGATGAGACGGACAAGGATGTAGCCAAGATAATCTCATGGGAGCTGCGCAAGATAAAGGGGATCCGCAGCACCAACACGATGGTCGTTGCAAAATAGTAATTAGAGGCAACTTTTCTTCCTCTTCCTTACATACATTGCCAAAAAAGCTGTTCGTGGTCGGAGTGGGCCCCGGCTCGCCAAGGTACCTAACTGACGCTGCCAAGGAAGCGATCCGCAAATCGCGCTATGTTGTAGGCTACAAGTACACGCTGGCGACTATTGAAGGCTTCATTGACAGGAGCAGGCAGCAGGTTCTCGAAGTCACGATGAAGACGCAAGAGGAAGTTTACCAGAATGTCTATCAGAAAATGAAGGACGGCGAGTACTGCACAGTGCCTTTCACCGGCGACGTCAACTTTTCCGAGTCAGAGGTGGTCGACAGGCTGCTGGAGATCTTTGATGACGATAACGTCGAGGTAATCCCAGGCATAAGCTCCATCCAGGTAGCAGCCGCAAAGGCTCAGGTCCCGACTGACAAGGCTTTTATCGTCACGTTCCATGTGACAGGCGACATCGAGCAGAAAAAGGCCGAGCTGCTGCAGGCAGTCAGGCAGGAAAAAAGCGTGATACTGCTGCCAAGGCCATGGCCGCGCGACCCGTCAAAGCACTTCATGCAGTCCGAGATCGCGAAGTTCCTGCGCGCAAACGGCGTCGACACTACCAAATTAAAAACCTGGGTTTTTGAGCACCTGACGACTGACAAGGAAACCACGTTTGCAGGCACCGTAGCCGACCTTGAAGGCAAAGAGTTCAGCGACCTGTCTGCAATGGTCATCGACCAGACAAAGAGGCAGACGTACCTTGGATTCTAGCGTGGCTCTGCAGCCGGCTATGAATTTTATCGGCACATGTAGAGTGACTTTAAATATTAAGACAGGTTTCATGTTTCTGGTATGTCAATAGATAACAAGTCTGTTGGCATTGCGTCACAGGACAAGGGCTCGATAAGGTATTGTGCTGAATGCGGCGCCAAAATGCCCAAGTCGCAGCGAATCTGTCCTGCATGTGGCGAGAGCCAAGCTTGACCGACCTCCCCCCTTTTTGTCGTCGTCATTGGTTGTAATCTTTAAAATCAGGCACGAGAACTTCATGCATATATGAGCCAGGAATCTAAATACCCAGTCTCCCAGACATACACCGTCCTTGATGGCTATGACATTTACAGAAGCAACAACCTGATAGTAGCCCTTGTGGTGGTCCAGAGCCAGTACGGCAGGGACCTTCGGCTTTACCGGTGGATCCGCAAGAAGGACCAGTGGAAGGTCGACCTATGCAGGATGGGGGTGGGCAGGTGGAAGTGGGGTGAGATTGCTGCCAAGGCCGGCGAGTTTATCGAAAAGTACGGCCTGAAAAGCCAGGCAGCGGCCGACGCTGCCCCTGAAGAGCCATCATCATCGTCGCATGAATGACAATAATCTACGCGTCAAAGATAGATAGTAGTAGCCTCGTCGGGGGCGCCAAACTGCTCTATCAGCTGCCATTCTATCACTGCCCCTGCAAACAACACTGCTGCAGCTATCCCAAGCTCGATAAAGGTGGGAACAAGTGACCCTTCAAGGAAATGCCGCCTGTTGCCTGCGCGCCAGGGCTTGTCTTTTATCACGCGGTGGATAAGCATTCCGCTTCTTGACATCGCCAGCCCATAAACGAAAACCTCCATTATGCCAAATGGCGTGATGAGGATAATGAGCGGCGAGATGCTGCTCACGAGCGGCGACTGGCTGGCAAGGGCGGTAAAGACCATGCCGGTGGCGAACCCAGAGAACGCACCAAAGCCAATGCCTATGGCAGGGACAAACATGAAAAGTGAAATCACAAAGTTGTTGAGAAAGATGCCGCTCCCGTCGATGCCCTCTATCTGCTCTGAGAACTGGCGTCTCAGCTCCTCAGCATCCTCGTCGCTCATGGGGGTGGACGCGCCGGCATAATATGTGCCGATAAATGCTGCGGCGCCAAACGCGAGGTAGAGGAGGCGCCGCTTGATGTTAAAACGCAACGGGAGAATAGTTGGATGGCATTGTATAATTAGTTTTGTCAGTTGAGTCGCCGCAAGCTCGTGTTTTTATCTATGCGTCCCGTAACATAGTTCGGTGAACTATACTCCAGCAGCAGCAGCAGCCGGCTCAGGCACTACCACTGTATTTCCGCAATTCTTTACCATCGGCAACGAGCCCATTGACCTCGTTGTACAGGACATTGCAGTCATAATGGTAGTCGCAGCCGTGATGCTGGTCATTGCCTTCAAGCTGCGCCAGCCGATGGTCATCGGCTACATCGGCGCGGGCATGATTATCGGGCCTTTCACGCCGCCGTTCAGCCTTGTGCAGAGCCCTGAGACCCTCAACCTTTTCGCGGAGCTGGGCATAATCATGCTGCTCTTTGTTGCAGGGACTGAGCTTCCTATCGCAAAGCTACGATCTGTTGGCAAGGTGTCGATAATAACGGCACTTGCAGAGTCGCTTGGGACACTCTTGATAGTGTTCTTTATTGCTGAGAGCCTCGGGTTCTTCCTGTACGACTCGCTCTTTCTCGCTCTGGCGCTGTCTATAACGAGCACCGTCATCACAATAAGGATACTTGAAGATGTCGGCCTGATACGGGACAAGTCGTCGACGCTCATCCTTGGCATACTGATAGTCGAGGACCTTGTGGCCATCAGCGCGCTAGGAATACTCCAGTCCGTGGTGACCACGGGAGACGGCGGCAGCGTGTCCATACTGAACGTAGCCACCTCGCTCGTACTAGTGGGCAGCTTTATCGCCGGCACCATAATCATTGGCTCCAAGCTCGTCCCGAGAGTCATCGACAGGGCCGGCAGGACGAACGACTATGCCCTTCTGCTGATAACGATCCTGAGCCTTGCTTTCGGCCTGTCGTTTATCGCAAATGGCATTGGCGTGTCAGTGGTGATCGGCGCCTTCCTCGCCGGTGTGCTCGTGGCCGAATCCAAGAGCGCGGCTGTGGCAAGGATAATCACGATCCCGCTGAGGGACATGTTTGCCGCGCTGTTCTTCATATCGATAGGCGCGCTCATGGATGTTTCGCTCATACCGCTGTTCATAGTTCCTGCAGTCATCCTCATACTATCATCCTTTGCTTCAAAGTTCCTGATAGTGCTTGGCATCCTGGTCAGGGCAAGGTTTGACAGTACCACCGCGCTGAGGGCCGGGCTTGGCATATCTGCGACCAAGGGAGAGCTGTCGCTAGTGGTGGCCAAGGGAGGCCAGGACGTAGGCGCAATCACTGCACCAATACTGCCGATACTCGGTGTCGTTACAATTGTGACCACCTTCATCGGGCCGTTCGTCATAAGGGTGGGGAGCAGGTTCAAGCTGGCCGAGCCGACGGAAGAAGAAGAAGA
>DAINRX010000075.1:1961-7108 GCA_036741635.1 Nitrososphaera sp. | reverse complement strand
AATTTTGTCGACGTTTGCCACCACGGCAAGGAGAAAGAGTCGCTCTTTCCTGCCCCTGGGAAGGGCGGGATGCTGAGGGAAGAAAGTGGGTCCAATAGCAAGGATGCTCCTTGAGCATCAGGTGACAAAGGAGCTGGCTGTGGCCGCCAAAATGGAGCAACCCGATAAAAATATCTCCAGTCAGGCAACACTGACGCGCTGGTGGCGGCTGACATCAAAAGCTACATCGACCACGTGGCGCTGCATCTGGCCAAGGATAACTATCGGCTGTTTGTGATGGCGGACATGGTGCTGCAAGGCAGGGGCGAAGAGATCATCAACAGTGATCTGGCCCGGTCAAAGGGATTGAAGCTGAAAGAGCTTGGCAGGACAAGAACCCATTTTGAAAAGCTAGTAGGCAACGTAGAATCGGATCTGCCGTCATAATCATAAGGCTTCTATGCCAGTGGCTTTAGCATGCATCGCAGCGTGGCTGCAAGGGAAGCCCAGATAGCCAAGATTCTTCAGGAGCTGCACGCGTCGTACCTGAAGGGCAACGAGTATGACGAGGGCGATCCGATATTTTATCGCATAAACTACCGGCTGGCTGACGCTTTCGGGCTCACAAGAGAAGGTGCCGAAAAATACCATTCGGCATATCACCAGGACAACCCGCGCCGGCTCTCTCAGGGCTACTGCGATAGGTGCGAGAGTGTAGTGACAATAATCCCTGTCATTTACGGTCTGCAGGAAAGCGATCTTGCCTACCTCAGGGCAGTGGAGGCCGAAGGCAGGCTCATAATAGGCGACATTAGCAGTCTGAGACAGGGCTTCCGGGCGACGATGTTTGGGTGCAGGGAGTGCAAGACACTCTTGCCAAAGTATGGGACGCTGTAGAAAAAAAGAAAAGGTTATTGCCCTATCTTGAAAATTAAGATGCATAGTGCACAGCCTCCCAACAACAATCGCCTCATTTGGGCTCCTCATAGCCATAGTGGGAGGTTCATTCTGGTTCATCTCGATGAACCCTGTCGAAGTGCCACGAGAGCCGGGAATTGGTATCGAAGCCGACAACATTACCCCAGAGATAGCTCAAGCCCTTGGCCTAGGAGAGCAACGAGGCGTTCTGATAATCGCCGTTGTGCCTGGAGGCCCGGCGGACAGGGCGGGGTTAAGGGGCACAGAAGTCACCAGCAATGGGCAGGTGACTGCGCTTGGAGACATCATAATCGCCGCAGACGGCCAAGAGATTAGAGATGACACTGACCTCCGCGCCTTTCTAAGTAGCAAGAACGCAGGCGATAACGTCAGATTGACGATCATACGAGGGGGCACCACTGTCATGGACGTCAACTTGACACTTGGAGAAAGGTCTGCCTAGGCAATTTATTGCAAATGTTATAACTCGAAGGTAAAAATTTTTGGAGGCAAATATTATTCGCTGGTGGGGGGACTCACCTCCAGAATATGCTTGGCGACTTCCATCCTGTCCATCTTGGGCGTCCTGTAGTCAAGCGCGATCTTGTACTGAGCCACAATAGCCTGGTCGTCCTCGGCTATGAGTATCTTCGCGCCTTTTAAATCAAATAAGCCTCTACTCAGTGTTTTTTATGTAACAGTGTTCTATGCCGGTTGTCACGCTGTCATAACTCAAACTTTATACCCTCATATGGCAACTATGACGCATGTGAAAAGAAAGATCATTACCGAGCCCCCCGGGCCAGCAGCAAGAAGAATAATCGATATCATAAGAAGAAACTGCTATGACTCTACGTTCACCTACCCGCTCGTGATAGCAGACGGCCGCGGCTGTCTCATACAGGACGTAGACGGCAACTTGTTCCTTGACTTTACCTCAAACATTGGCTCGTGTCCTCTCGGCTACTCTCATCCTGAAATAATGGATGTTCTGGCAGGGCATTCAAAGAACGGCGCACACAAGATCGCCGGCCAGGACTTTTACTGCAAAGAGCACGCCGAGCTGTCGCAAAAAGTGATGTCGATAGTCCCCGAAGGCTTCAAAGCATTTTTCATAAACAGCGGGGCGGAGGCGGTAGAAAACGCGATCAAGATAGCCTATCGCAAGACATCCAAAGAGACGCCTTCGACGCTGCCAGGCATTTCGTGCATAAACGCCTTCCACGGCAGGACGCTCGGCGCGCTTTCTTTTACCTTCAGCAAGCCGGTGCAAAAAACCAGATTTCCCCAGCTGCCAGTGCTGCGAATAAAGTTCTGCACTTCTGACGGCGACCCTGAAGTGGACGCCGCAGAAAAACTACTGCGGGAAAATAATAGGGTAGCGTTCATCCTGAGCGAGGTAGTGCAGGGAGAGGGCGGCTACAACATTGCAAGCCGCAAGTTCATCCAAACACTACGGAAATGCGCAGACAGGCATGGCGTACCGCTCATTCTGGACGAAGTGCAGTCCGGCATGGGGCGCACGGGCAAATGGTGGGCATTTGAGCACTATGGCGTCAGGCCAGACATTATGAGCGCTGCCAAAGCGCTACAGGTCGGCATGGCCGCGTACGACGACAGGCTTGACCCCGGCGAGCGGGGCGCGCTTTCAAGCACATGGGGCGGCGGGAGCAGGATAGACATGGCAGTCGGCGCCAAGATAATCGAAGTCATCAAGGAGGACAAATTGCTACGCAATGCCGCAATAATGGGAGAGAAGCTCAAGAAGGGAATAATAAGTGAATTGGCCGGCAAGAAGAACAGCAGAATAATTGATGTGCGGGGACTCGGCCTCATGATAGGAATAGAATTTGGCACCAAAGCTGACAGGGATGCCAAGCTGAACAGGGCGTTCAAGAAAGGGCTCCTGCTTCTTCCAGCCGGCCAGAAGGCAATGAGGGTGATCCCTCCTCTAATAATAACAGAGAAAGAAGTGGACGAAGGACTACAGATAATGAGTGAAGCGTTCCTGTCAGGCTAGGGACCCTTGTACTCGACGACCGAATAGAACGCGCTCTTGCCAGCGTCGTTAAAGTTCAGGTTCGGGGTTGTAATGCGCATCATTTTTGACTTTGCCGCATCGGCCAGCTTCCAGATAAAGCCGGTTGGCAGCTGGATCTTGGTATCCTGCTCTTCGCCTGTCCCGGGTTCTTGAAGCTCTCAAGCTGGACATCCATGACGCGCGGAATGGAAAAGCTGCTTTTCCTACCATCTATCTTTACATTGATGTCGACGAACTGCGTATCAAGCACGTATCTGTAAGTGCCTGCAAATACCGCAAATGGCCCTTCTCCTTTTGCCTTGCCTGACATAATGGTTACAAGCGCATCTCTCTATTCCTTGCTTGCCCTCTTGGTAATGAAAAGTTGCACGGGCAGCCATAATCACAATTACAAGTTTCAACATAGTCCGCTTTCATATGCCATTTTGGAATCTGGGTAGCTGATGTGGAAGAAGTCACGTCTCAAGAAAAAGAAGAGGATTGCTTTAAGAAAGATTTTTGGAAGATTTTAGTAAGTCCTGTAGCTGTCGCCAAGCACCTGCGACGCTATTTTCAGCTCAAGCACTTCGTTTGCCCCCTCGTAAATGATAGTCGCACGTGAATCAAGGAAGTGTCTTGCCACTCTAGCTGTCTTGAGGTAGCCAAACGACCCGAATATCTGGACAGATCTATTTGCTGCTTCAAATGATGCGTTGCTTGCATGAAATTTTGCAATCGCTGCAAGGTTGTCGGCTTTATTCCTGAGCCTGGAATACTCTTTGTTATTCCTATCAAGCCTAGTCTGCCATTCGCGCTCTTCTTGTTTTAACCCTTCAACGTATTCGTGAAGTTTTTGCCTTGCCATTGCGGCCCTGTAGACAAGCCAGCGCGAGCTTTCAATCCCAACTGCTATTCTTGCAATGTGCTCTTGTATCAGCTGCTTTTTTGCAAGTGGCGAGCCATGCTGTTCTCTTGACTTTGCATGCGCCATGCATTCGCTCAGGCAATCCTTCATTACGCCTACTGCACCGGCGGCAACGCTCAGCCTGCCGTCAATGAGCGCGCTGTACGCGATGTTCAGGCCCTGACCTAGTTTGCCGAGCAGGTTCTTTCTTGGGACGATGCAGTTGTCAAAGTAAATCTCAGCGTTCTTGACTGTGAGCAGGCCCATCTTGTTCTTCATTTCTTCCGTCCTGAGGCCTGGCGAATCGCGATCAACGATAAAGGCGGAAATCCTGCCGCTGTCAGCGTCTTTTGCATACGTGGTCATGACGCCTGCAAAGGTTCCGTTTCCGATCCAGTGCTTCTTGCCTTTGAGGACAAAGTGGTCGCCCTTCTTTTCAAATTTCATGGCCATCGACGCGGGGTCACTGCCGGCAGCAGGCTCTGTCAGGGCAAAAGCCATGACGCTTTTTCCGCTCGCAGTATCTGGCAGGTATTCCTTCTTTTGCTCCTCGCTTGCCCACCCCTGCAGCACGAGCTGGCCTATCGAGGTATGTGCTGAAAAGAAAGTCCTGAGAGAGCTGCCTTCTTCGCCAATCCTTTCAATTGCAAGAGCATAGGTGAGCATGTCGTAGCCAAGGCCGCCATACTTTTTTGAAATGGGGCAGCCGAGCATCCCTATCTTGCCAAAAACTGGCACAATCCTGTCGTTGAACTTTTCTTCAAGGTAGCACTTTTCTTCGTACTGCCGTATCGACCTGCATGCGGCGTCTACCCTGTCCAAAAAACTGCGCTGCTCTTTGGAAACTTCAAAGTTCATCTGCGAAAGGTTGGAATAAGGCGGCATATGGGTAATTTGCTGCACGTAGATATAAAAGCCAGCCTATTTGCATGAGCTGCATGAGGTTTGAGGATTTTGCTGTCGGCCAGTCATTCACCGCGTCGATAACGATAACAAAGTCCGACTTTGACGGCTACATGGCATTTGCGCGCACGAGAAACATCCTGCACAAAAACCCTGAGCTGGCAGAAAAGGAAGGGATCAAGGGCATCATGCTGCCGGGAAGGTCGATAATTGCGCGCGCAGAAGGTGAGATGACGCGCCTGCCGGCGTTTTTAGATCATATAATGCTGCTCTACGGAATGGATGGCGATCCTGGCTGGAGCAGCCGGCATACAAGATTCTTGGGTGAGGTCTATGCAGGCGATACGCTTGAAGTAAAGTACGTCATATCAGACAAAAAGGAAGACAAGGGCTACGGCATACTGGCTATCGACTTTGAAATAA
>DAINRX010000075.1:0-1861 GCA_036741635.1 Nitrososphaera sp. | reverse complement strand
TTGAATTGCATATATCGCATAGGGATTTTTGGTTCCGCCTTTGTTCTTGACCTTGCGTATGCGGCAGTCAAACTTTTCGGAATTGAGTCCCCTTTTTACTTCCCTTGGCATGCTCAGCTTTGCAGTACATAATTAATTAAAGCTGAAAAAACGGATGAGCTCTGCTTGATCCGCCTTTCTTGGGTTGTCTTTCTTCACGCAGCACTCCTGTCGATCGAATCGATAGTAATTGAAATGCTGACGACCCAGCTGCAGCTGGAGCCTCTTGTCATTGCAGCGAACAGCATCCCGATAGCTGGCGCGGCATTGCTCCTGATAACTCTTGGCTCGGAAAAGAAAAAGCAGGCTTTTGCAGTTTTTAGGCAGTGGAAGTACCTGCTGTCTGGATCTGTGCTCCTTGCAATAGGAGTGTTTGCCTGGTACGACTCTGTCAGGAACGTAGGCGCGTCAAAAGAGGGATTGCTTGCCGGTCCGCTTGAGACAATAGTCATACTTTTTCTCGCAAGAGTGGCGCTGCAGGAAAAGCTGAGCCGGGCGCAGCTTGCAGGGGTCATGATAGCGCTTGGCGGGTTTTTTGCCACGGTTATGAGCGCGGGCAATGCGCAGCTGCTAATTACTTGGGGAGACATCGAAGCAGTGCTGTCTGCAGTCGCGTTCGGGTCGGGGATAATCTTCATCACCAAGCTTGCAAAGACCTATTCAGCGCTGCAGATCACCGGTTCTTCACTCTTTATTTCCGGGATTGTACTTGCTGTTGTGCTGTGGACAACCAGCGCCCCGGCAATTGAGCCGCCTGACTGGACAGTGTTGGCGCTCTTTTCGCTCCTGCCGCTGTCCGCTGCACTGACCTATGTCATCGGCCTGTCGAGGATTGGCGCCTCGCTCACCTCGACCATAGCCTCCTTCTCAATACTTTTGACAATCGTCTTCCAGCTAACACTGCTGGTACTGGACGTTCAGGTCATCCTTCCGGCAAACATACCGCTGGCTGTCGCTGGTGGCGCACTGGGAGTTTTCGGAATCTACCTTATCCACAGAACCAACAACCGGCATTGATTATAAGCGCGATTTTAGATATAGTATGTGTAGCCATGAAATGCGGCGTATGCGACGCTGACGAACCAATGCCGTTCACGTGCCGCTATTGCGGGGGAATGTTCTGCTCAGTGCACAGGCTGCCGCCTAACCATCGCTGCGTAATGCTGCATAAATTCCTCGAGCAGCCTGCGAGGGACAAGGAATTTCTAGAGCACATACAGGGAAGGGCTGGATCTCCACAGGAGCGAGTGGCAAGCACTATAAGAAACACGCTGTTCCTAAGGTTTTCAAAATTAGAGCTTCTCCATCTATTCATTGGGACGACGCTTGTCACCGCAGTGGGTCTGTCATTTTATGGATACCAGTTCAGATGGGACTTTCTTGCCATATTCATAAGCGCATTCATGATCCACGAGCTGGGGCACAAGTTCCTTGCTCAGATGTACCGCGCATATGCTGAATTCCGCCTAATTTTTTATGGAGCCGTAGTTACTGCGATCTCGGCGCTTCCAATACTTCCCTTCAAGATGATAATGCCTGGCGCTGTCTTTGTAGGCGGCCCGCTAAGCGAAGGAAGGCACGGCAGAGTTTCGTGGATAGGGCCGCTGACCAATCTTGCAATGGGAGCCGGATTTATCGTAGCCTACTTTGCTGTGGAAGCGTTATCTCTAGACGTTTCATCGCAGATCCTCTTGGTGGGGGCAAGGTTTAACGGCTGGATAGCCCTGTTCAACATGATCCCGTTCATGGGGCTTGACGGATCCAAGATATTTGCGTGGAACAAGCTAGTGTGGGTGCTGACAATGGCTGGAGCAGTCGGGCT
>DAINRX010000074.1:3941-7108 GCA_036741635.1 Nitrososphaera sp. | reverse complement strand
TCCCTTATCCTCTGCTCTGCAGGTATCGCTTTTTCCCACAGTGTAGAAAAGAGATACTGTTGATCCTCCACAAATCTTCTGACATTGCTATAGATTCCCTGTGTCATGGGCTCGTTTTCTTTTGAGATCAAATATCCAAAGTAATCTCTTTCACTTACATCAAAATTGCCCTTGGTTCCCTCTAGATGCCGGATCTCGTTGTATTTCACCAGCTCCTTGCAATAGGAAACGTTTCTGTCAGTGATCTCGGTGACTATCCTTATTTTACCTCCCCTTTTGATAAAGTCAGTAGCTGCTTGGACTATTGGCGGAGCGGAAAGGATTGCTGACGGCCCGGTTGAATCATAGCAGGCATCAATTCTCTTCTGTACCCGGGAGAAGCATTCCAGATTTTTCTTGATTACGTTCTCTGCTCCAAAAATGATTTCGGTTCCTTCTGGCTCCACTCCTTCCTCTATTTCCTTTATCTTTATCCGGGCGTCGATCCCGTTTTTCCACAGCTCTTCGAAAAGAGAAGAAAGGTGCTTGATGTAGGCAGGCTCGTTGCTGAAAAACGCGTTCTGGTTAAGCCGGCCCCCTTCCAGTTGGTCTATCGTGGTGCCCACCTCCTTGTCTGATACGCCAAAGCTCAGGGGCGGGAGGTTGTTGACATGCCTTATTTCTAACCCCATGTCGAGAAAAATCTTGGAAACTTTTGCGATTTCCTTGCTGTTTATCTCTGTGACCCACCTGTATCCCCTGTGCTCGCTTTTCCTGATTTTATCCAGCACGTACCTGATCGTGTCAAAGAGGTGGTTGTACCCGTAAAGCAAGCCGCCAGAAGCAGAGCAAACGGCATATTCGTTTGAATTCCGGATCATCTGCTTTGTCTGCTCCAAAATGTCTTCTGGCACCTGCACCAGCCGAGTTTCGTAGCGCACTATGCCCTCTTCAATTTCCCTTATCCTCTGCTCGGCAGGCATTGCATTGCTCCACATGGCTTCAAAGATGTACCGCCCCTGCTCTACTGCTTCCGGGACATTGCTATATATGACCTGCGTCAGAGGCTTTGCCTCTTGCAGGACGGTAGTGGCCATGTATTCGCTTTCGCTGACCGCTATCCCTCCTTTCATCCCGTCAAGGTGGCGCAGCTCGTCGACTATTTTCATCAGCTTTTTGCAATAGTGCACATTTTCCTTGGTAACCACGGTAAGGGCCCTTATTCTTGCGCCCCTCTTCTGGATGTCGATGTACCCGTTCCTGTAGGCGTCAACTTCGATGACTATGGATGGCCCCCTGCTGTCAAAGGAGATGTCCATCTTCTTTTGCACGTTTCTCATGAACTGTATGCCCCGGCCCACTGCGCTCTCGGCGCCATACAGAACCTCTGTCCCTATTTTGTCGCCGTTTGCGAGTCTGCTTCCTCCTTCTTGGCCGCTCAAGGTGAGTGAGAGATAAAGGCGAGAAAAAAATAAAAGGGATTGCACATTTCTTATATAATTCAACTTCGTTATACGCCGTAGTATGACAGCGCCAGACCCAGTGCCCAACAGCGAGGGCCACGATAACAGTAGTCACCATTATCTGCATATCCCGGCTGAAGAAATTTGTTTCCTCTGCTCGCAGGATTGCTGTGTCTGCTACGTCGATATGATGAATTCCACCGAAGTGGTTGCCCGGATCTCTGATGCTATCAATATCAGAAGGTACTATACAATTTTTCTGGGGTCCATTTCCACGATCGCAAGGAATTTTGACGCAAAGATAGTCAAGAACGCCGGCGACTGCCTAATATTCTACTTCCCCGAGACCTCCGACTGCGCCAACTGCTCTGCCTTCAAGAACGTACTTGAATGCGGCATCGAGACGATGAAGGCTCACTTGCCTATCAACGAGAAGCTGGTGGATGAGGGTCTTCCGCCAGTAGACTATAGGATCAGCGCCGATTACGGGAGGGTCCAGGTGGCCAGATCGGCCACTTCAAAGGCTGCAGACCTGTTTGGCCCGACAATGAACATATGCGCCAAGATAAACTCTAAGGCAGGCAGTCACGGGATGGTGATAGGAGGCGACCTGTACCAGATCATCAAATCCCACTCTCTGCACGACTATTATAATTTTGGCAAGGTGAGCGACTATTCTGTCGGCTTCAAGTACGCCTACCCAGTGTATGCGGTGAAGGGAAGAAGGAAGGACGGGAAAGGTCCAATGTCACATCCTGAAGTATCTGCTGCCGCAAGCGCTGCTGCTGGCCCCAGAACAGCGATGACTAAGGCGCCGCCGTCCAACATCATGGTCATAGACAACGAGCCGGATATCCTGCTGACATTCCAGGAGTTTCTGGCCTCCGAAGGCTTTAACGTCGACGCGTTTTCAGACTCGCATGACGCGCTGAAGCGCTTTGCGGAAGTGGACCCCTCGCACTACGACCTTGTTGTCATGGACATCAGGATGCCCAAGCTGAACGGGCTCCAGCTGTACCAGAGGTTCAAGGCCATGAACGCAAAGATCAAGATCATTTTTGTTTCCTGTCTCGATGCAGCAGAAGAGCTGGTGACCGTCCTGCCAGATGTCAAGAGCAGCGACGTGATAAGAAAGCCTATCGATCATGAACACTTTATCCGCACAATCAAGTCATACGACACCTCCTAGCGATCTACGCAAGAACAATGCAGAGGAGTATAGCAGCATGGTTAGCAACAGCGATAAGGGCAGGGCCGGCACCTGCAGCATTGGTGAAAAACAGATCAATAATGTCCGAAGAAAGCGTTGAAGGGTCGTTCTCATTTGACGTTACAAAGCGGATCCTTGGCATGCTGAGCGAAAGCAGCCCGATCAAAAAGACTAACCTTGCCATAAAGACTGGGCTGAACTACAACGTCTGCCTGAGATACATCAACATGCTGCAGGTCCTAGGGTGGCTCGAGGTCGAGCAGGGCGGCAAGTGGGAGCAGATTTCAATAACTGACCTCGGGAGGCAGGTCAACATAAGACTGCTGATGAGAGGATCGCAAAAAGACGCAGAAACTGCCAGCAGGGCCCGGCAGCCCGCAAGGCACGAAGAGCCGGTCCAGAAAAGCCCGATCCAAGCTGGCCATGTAATGGTAGTAGACGACGATCCTGACGTGGCGCTGACCTACGAGTCGTTCCTGACATCCAGCGGCTACAAGGCAAGCGTGTTTTCCGGC
>DAINRX010000074.1:0-3841 GCA_036741635.1 Nitrososphaera sp. | reverse complement strand
TTCGCTGATAAGTGATCGGCTGATCAGTTATGGCCTAGTGAGAGAGACTTAATAGTTTTGTAGAGTGCAGGCATATGAAGCATGAACATACAGAATGCAATAATGGACGACTTTGAAGCAAGAAAGGCGGCGATAGACGCCAGCGTGGAACCCGCGATTCATTCTCCCTCACTGAGGACACCCGTGCAGCTCCTTGCAGAGAAGGCCGGTCAAGTGTGCAGCGCTGAAGGAATTTCATACCTCAAGCTCAAGCCCATCCAAAGGCTGTTTCTGACCCATTACCGCTGCCACAAGTGCAAGCTCTTGCCACTGTACTGCCTTGACATGGCGCACCTAAAGCATGTGCGCTGCGGCGCGTGCGGCCACCAAGTCTCGTTTACCAACTCGGGAAAATATGGCAGGCTCCGGAAAAAGATCGCCCTTTTGCTGTCACGCGAAGGGCTGGTACCCATGCGGCGATAGCAAGATCTCAGATCTGCAACGGCCTGCTCTTCTTGTGCTGCTTGTTTTCGATGACATCCATCGTCAGCGTAGACTTGACTCCGTCTATCGTGCGTATCGACGCGACCGCTTCATGCAGGGTCTCCTTCGTCTCGGCGTCGAACTTGGCTATGATGTCGTAGCTGTCGCTCTGAATAGTGTGAACCTCTGAAGTCTCCGGCCTTTCGCGTATCTCTTTTATGATTTCGCGCTTGGCATCTTGGTCGACGTTAATCAGGACAAAAGCCTTTGGCACGTGACTAATTCGCGTGCTTGGCAATTAAATGCTAAAGGCATTGGAGCAGGCAGCAATAATTATTATTACGCCTTGGCCCAAAAGCCGGGCCTCCTCTCGTATACCTGGCCTTCGCGCTTGGCATTCTCAAAGTACTTCCTTGCGTCGTTTTCGTCTGTGAACTTGCCCGTCTTGACCAGCTCGTCTATTAGCGCCTTCTCCTCAACATCGTTGTTCTCGCTTCCAGACAGCCCCTTGAAAACGTCCATGAAAGTCTTTGATTTTGAGACCTCGCTCTGGGGCTTGCCGTACAGCACGCCGACATCCATCTTGCCAGTATTGACGTCCACGCCGGCGGTCCTCAGCATCTGCTCAACTAGGTAGATGGCGCGCGAAGCGTCTTCGGCGTCCACTCTGTCCTTCAGCAACAATCTGGCGCGGGCGGTCGCAAGCCTTACCAGACCTTCAAGCTGCCTCGGGGTCACAGTTATCATGCCCTCTGACTCGACCTTCCTCATGTCCATGTAGTAGCTGCGTATGATGTCAATAGCTTCCTGCGTGAGCGACGGCTCGGTTTCCCTTGCGTACGAAAGGTACTTGCTAAAGAGGTCGATCTCGATTGCAGGCTTGGCAGCGTGCTCGGTATCCTTGTGGATTTCCAAGATGTGACTTGCCACCAAGTTGTCCTTTTCCCTCTCCGGGATGTCCCGGACTATGAATATCAGGTCGAACCTTGTCAATAGCGGGACTGGTAGGTTCACGTTTTCGGTGATGTTCTTGTAAGGATCATATTTGCCGTACATTGGGTTTGCCGCTGCCAAGATGGACGTCCTTGCGTTGAGCGTGGCGACGATGCCCCCCTTGGCGACCGAGCAGGTCTGCTGCTCCATGACTTCGTGGAGCGCCGAGCGGTCCTCTGGTTTTATCTTGTCAAACTCGTCAATGCAGACCAGCCCTTGGTCTCCCAGCACGACGGCGCCGGCCTCTAGCATCATGATGCCGGATTTGTCGCGAATGACCGCCGCGGTAAGGCCGGCCGCAGTCGAGCCCCTGCCTGAAGTGTAAAGCCCCCTTGGCGCTATCTTGGCCGCGAATTTCAGCATTTCCGACTTTGCCGTACCTGGGTCGCCCACCATGAGCACGTTGATGTCACCTCTTCTGGTCGAGCCATCTTCAAGCTTCTTTGTCACCGAGCCCACTATCAAAAGCAGGATCGACTCTTTGAGCGTCTCATGACCGTAAATGTGGGGCGCAAACGAGGCGATCAGCTTGTCATAAGCATCCGGCTTGCTTGCGATCGTCCTTATCTGCCGCTCGTCTTCTGTGCTTATCGTTATGCGCTCAACAGACCTTGTGTCCTTGCTGCCCGCCCTGCCACCGAGGTACTCGATGTTGTTTCCTTCCATGCGAAGCCTGAAAAGGCTGGTCTTGGCCTGCGGCGCGAGCTGCTCCTGCTCTATTCGGATGATGCCGGTGAGCATTATCCTGTCTCCGGGGCGGCACTGGTCGACAAGGTCGCCCATGACGGTGACTTCGACATAATGCGGCAGCTGGCCGGCTGGCAGGTCTTCTGGCAGCTCCTGCAGCCTGACCATCTGAAAGTCAATAAAGATGCTTGTCTCGGGATCCATTTCCAGCTCTTTTTCAGAGCAGGCGGGGCATTTCTGTGGCTTTTTCAGCACCAAGCCCTTCAGCTGCGCTTCGGTGACAGTGTTGCAGTTTGTGCACCGGTATGCTACCTTTTTGGCAAGCGGCTTGACCTCTGACGATCGCACTACCATGCCGGAGACACTTACCAGCTTGTCTATTAAATCAGCATTAATTTCGCGCAGGCCCTTCTGGACGGTATAGTTGCCTATCCTGACCCTTATCTTGTCGCGGATCTCCTGCTCGTAATCTGGATGAATTTCGCGCAGAATAGAGAGCACCGCTTCGTTGAACGCTTCGAGCATCTCGTCCGGCTCGTGCGTTATCTGCTTTGCAAGAGAGGGATTGAAAGAGTCAAAGTCGATGTAGTCGACTACAAGCGACTGGGCGTTTGACGCCATCATGTTGTTTATCCTGTTGAAATACTTGTAATTGCCGTCCCTGTCCTTGAACGCCTTCAGGAACTTTTCCAGGTCGTTTGCAAGCGCCGCGGCGGTCTGCTGCTCAGCCAAATTTCTTTAGCACCCCTTTCTTGAATTTTGAAGAAGCATTGTTTATGAGCTGGTATAGCTCTTTTTCCTCTGCCGCCAGCTTGGCTTCCATCTCTGGCGACAGCGGCGACGCAGCAGCCAGCTTGACGATTTTTTCAAGCCGCGATGCGACAAAAGTGTTTAGCGATACGAGCAGGTTTTCCCGCTCTCTTTCCTGGAGCCCGTCAAGGTAGTCGTTTACCCTGACGTAAAAGTCGACATCGATTCCCGACAGGTCGTGAGGCTTGGCGATGCGCTCGCGGTTCATTGCCCGCGATATATATCCCGCGATGTCGTTTGACTGGATCTCGACAGCGCCAGCCTCTGAAAGTATCTTTGCCACCCAGCGCGGAAGCGATGACATGTCGCCCTCCTTGGCGTCGACTGAGACGTTGCCCGCCGTGGTCTTGACATCCTTTTTGTACGATACCCTGACCTCCTCGGTCATGTAGCCTATCTGGTAGACGTTCTGGATAGATTCTATCCTAGGGTCCGTGTGTGAGCCGTCAGCCATTGCAGGTAAACTGTAAGAGTCCTTCTTCTGTTATATCTTTTGTCAGGACAGCTTTTGTTAAGCTCCAAGCTAGCTACAGCTGCATTGGGTAATAATGTCTCATTAGCAGCAACCTATTAATGGTTTTAGAAGAATCAGAGTCTCGATGTCGGCCAACAAAAAGAGCGACGACCTGGCAAACCTCATGTGGTCAGAGAAATACAGGCCAAAAAAGCTGAGCGAAGTGGTGGACCAGAAGGAGATAGTCAAGGGCATTGGCAACCTCATCAAGAGCCCCGACATACCTCACATGCTCTTTGCAGGGCCGGCAGGAGTCGGCAAGACCACCAGTGCATTGTGCATTGCAATGGAGCTCCTCGGGGAGGAGTGGAGAAAGAACACGCTTGAACTGAACGCGTCGGACGAGCGCGGCATCAAGATGGTGCGCGAGAGGGT
>DAINRX010000073.1:0-7109 GCA_036741635.1 Nitrososphaera sp. | reverse complement strand
GAACAGTGTGCTTGACAAGATCACTGAAGACAAAGCGCAGATTAGACAGACAATTGAGCAGATAGCAGAACAGATTGCCGGTGCAACAGACACAGACTAAGCACAGGGCTAAAATCTCGATGGAAATTCGTAATCACTATGCGTGGCTTTGGAACTTGATGGATGATACAACAAGATTCTGGATTATAGCAGCAAGAAGATTATAGCCAACGCAGAGAAATTGCAGACACTAGAGCTGTATTCCAAGATCAGAAGGCTAAGACAGGAAAAAGCCAAGGAAAGAGCAAAATCATCCATGATGGGTTGCTTTCATACGATGAAGCATATATTCTTGAAAGAATATACTTTTGTAGAAATCATGCAGAAAGCAGAGTTTTTAAGCAATGCAATTTTTACAACTAGGCGTGCGCATAGTCTCGTTCCTTCCAAGCGCTACCGAGACGCTCTACCAGCTTGGAGCCGCAAGCCAGATAGTGGGGGTGACACACGAGTGCAATTTTCCATCCGGGGCAAGAAAAAAGCCCCGGGTGATACGCCCGTCCTTTGACCCGGGGAGGATGACTGGCCGGGAGATAGACAGCAAGATAGTCGAGCTGATGCGCTCCGGCAAGGACATTTACATAGTTGACGACGCGGCGCTCAAAAAAGCCAAGCCTGACCTTATCGTAGCGCAGGGTCTCTGCGAGGTCTGCTCGCCCTTTACCAAGGAGATAAGCCGGGCAGTCAACATTCTGGGTGGCAGGCCGGACGTTCTGGTGCTCGACCCGCATGACCTTGACGACATCCTTGTCAGCATAATGGACGTGGCCGAAAAGGTGGACAGGGTCGTGGCAGGAAGAAAGCTGGTGACCTCACTTCAAAAGCGCATAGACGCCGTTAGGGGCATGAAGATAGCGAACAGGCCAAGGGTGCTCTGCATCGAGTGGCTCGACCCGCTGTTTACTGCCGGCCACTGGGTTCCCCAGATGGTCGAGTACGCCGGCGGCATAAATGGCATCAGTGTTGCCGGCGAGCCGTCGCGCCGGATGGACATCGACGAAGCTGCTCAGTTTGACCCGGACATTATCGTGCTGATGCCCTGCGGCTTTGACATCAAGCGCACACTGAAAGAGCTGCCTCCGCTTGCAAGCAGCGAAAAGTGGAAGTCGCTGCGCGCGGTTAAAGCAGGCAGCGTATACGCGGTGGATGCCAACTCGTACTTCAGTAAGCCGGGGCCGCGCACTATTGTGGGACTTGAGATAATGGCAAAAATATCGCACCCCGGAGCCTCGCGGCGCATCAAGGTTCCAAAAGGGTCGTACAAAAAATTATTACTGCGTTAGAGAGACTTCGATATAGACGTCGTCTGGGATTTTCAAGCGCATTAACTGTCTAATGGCCCTGTCGTCTGCCCCAACGTCGATAACGCGCCTGTGTATGCGCATTTCATACTTGTCCCAGGTGTTAGTGCCCTGGCCGCATGGAGACTTTCTCGTAACCACCTTTAGCTTTTTGGTCGGCAGGGGGTGGGGTCCCTTGAGCTTTATGCCTGACTTTTCAGTCATCCCCTTTATCTCGGTGCAAACGCCTTCCAGCGTTGCAAGGTTTGTGCTCGTGAGCTTTATTCTGGCTGCTTGAGGCATATCTTATAGTTCTCACTTACTTTTTGCTCGGGTCGTACTTTTCGGTGACGCTCAGGACAACTCCTGCGCCAATTGTCGTCCCCATGTCGCGGAGTGCAAACCTTCCGATCTCTGGAAAGTCCTTGAATGTCTCGATTGCCAGCGGCCTTACCGGCTTTATCCTGACGATTGCCGCGTCGCCTGTCTTTAGGAACTTGGGGTTCTGCTCTGTGGTTGCGCCCGTCCTTGGGTCTATTTTGGACAGAAATGACGAGATTGTCGCCGCCACCTGCGCTGTGTGAGCGTGCAGGACCGGCGTGTATCCCGGGGCGATTGCTGTCGGGTGGTGGATGACTATGAGGCGCGCTTCGAACTCCTTTGCGACAGTCGGCAGGTTGTCAGCCGGGCCAATCATGTCGCCGCGCTTGATCTGCTTCTTGTCCACACCCCTGAGGTTAAAGCCGACGTTGTCGCCTGCTTCGGCAGACTCCATCTGGGTGTGGTGCGTTTCAATGGACTTGATTTCGCCAACAGCGCCAGAGGGCATGACGACTACCTTGTCGTTTGGCTTCATCCTGCCCGTCTCTACCCTGCCTACCGGCACAGTGCCGACGCCTGTGATGGAGTATACGTCCTGTATCGGGACTCTTAGCGGCTTGTCAACTGGCTTCTCTGGCGGCTCGAATGTATCAAGCGCCTCTGCAAGGGTCGGTCCCTTGTACCACGGCATGTTCGTTGACTTTTTCACCAAGTTGTCACCCTTCCATCCAGACATCGGAATAAAGTTGATCTTGGCAGTGTTGAAACCAACAAGTTTCAACACCTTTTCTGCAGCATCCTTTGCTTCCTTGTAGCGTGCTTCGGCGTAGCCAACATCATCCATCTTGTTGAGCGCAACAATGAGCTGATTGACCCCGAGTGTCTTTGCAAGGAATGCGTGTTCTCTTCCCTGCCCCCCAGCCTCAAGAGCCGCTTCCATTTCACCAGGCTTGACAGAGATGACCAGGATGGCTGCATCGGCTTCGGACGCGCCGGTGATCATGTTCTTGATAAAGTCCCTGTGGCCTGGAGCGTCGATCAGCGTGTAGAAATACTTTGGTGTCTCAAACTTTTGAAAAGCGAGATCAATCGTGATACCCCTGTCGCGCTCGTCCTTGATGCTGTCCAGCACCCAAGCATACTTGAACGTATCACCCTTTCCTGTTGCTTCTGATTCCTTAGCGTATGCGTCTATGGTTCTCTGGTCAATGGCACCCAGATCAACCAGCAAATGACCTACAATAGTTGATTTACCATTATCTACGTGACCTACAACCACCAAGTTCATGTGTGGCTTTTTGCTAGCGCTCATAGAGCAAGAACGCTTCATGGGCTTTATTTGTATTTCGCCCCGGATTGTTGCAAAATCCTTCAAAACTTGGACAGTTTTTACACCCTCTCATGGTGTCGCAGTCCTAGCTAACAAGCTATCGGAAAAGTTTTAAACCATATCAAATGAGTTTTTCTCAGTATGCGAATTACACTGAGCGCCATCAAGGCCGACATCGGCGGAGTCGGCGGCCACACGCGGCCAAGCGACGAGCTTGTCGAGACTGTCAGAAATTTTGTTGTAAGGAACGCAAAGGGGCTGCTTGTCGATTATTACATCGGGTACACGGGCGACGACATACACATCATAATGACCCACACGCATGGCGTGGACAGTGAAAAGATCCACAAGCTGGCGTGGGACGCCTTTACTGAAGGGACCAAGCTGGCAAAGGAGCAGGGGCTGTACGGTGCGGGGCAAGACCTGCTCAAGGACTCGTTCTCTGGCAACGTCAAGGGCATGGGGCCCGGCGTCGCCGAGATCGAAATGGAGGAGCGCCCAAGCGAAGTGTTCTGCATCTTTGCAGCGGACAAGACCGAGCCGGGAGCATTCAACCTGCCGCTCTGGCGTATGTTTGTTGACGCCGGCAGCAATACAGGCATTTTGATCAACGAGAGGCTGGCAGAAGGCGTCATTTTCAGGATAATGGACGTAATGACTGGCAAGGTCGCAGAGTTGAAAATGTGGCAGGACAAGACCGAGCTTGAAGCGGCGCTGATGTACCCCGGTAGGTTCGTCGTCCACTCTGTGATGTCAGGCGACGGCGCCGAGCAAATAGTATCTGCATCAACAGACAGGCTGCACAACATCGCCGGCACGTACGTCGGCAAGGACGACCCAATAGCGATAGTAAGGACGCAAAAGAACTTTCCCGCAACAGAAGAAGCGGGCAGCGCGTTCAACGAGCCCCACTATGTCGCAGGCAACACGCGCGGAAGCCACCATATGCCCCTCATGCCTGTGAAGCTGAACTCGGCTGCGTCCTTGAATTACTCTATTCCTATAGTTTCATGCCTGCTCTTTAGCATGCACAATGGCAAGCTGACAGGGCCGCACGATGGCTTTGGCACCGCCGATTGGGACCTTCAGAGGATGAGGGC
The DNA here is from genome assembly GCA_036741635.1 of Nitrososphaera sp. Classification (GTDB taxonomy): domain Archaea; phylum Thermoproteota; class Nitrososphaeria; order Nitrososphaerales; family Nitrososphaeraceae; genus Nitrososphaera. The sequence goes on along the minus strand of DAINRX010000073.1, from coordinate 3,039 downwards.
TTCTGAGCGCGCCATGATTATGCGCAGCCAGGGATTCATACATCCCGCGACGCTCGTGCCAGACGAGCTTGAATACAACAAGGGCTACGAGGCGCGCATGGCCAAACTCGAAAGCAAGTTCAAAGGCATCGAGGAAATCATGAACGGCAAGGGCCGCAGCAAAAAGACAACAGCTGCGAAAGCTAAAGCTGGCAGCAAGCGTTGATGATGAAGCGGCCACTCATTATCAATTTCAAGAATTACGAAGAGGCTTCGGCAGCCAACAGTGTCAAGCTGGCCAAGGCCGCGCAAAAGGTAGCCCAGAAGCTCAAGGTCGAGATCATCGTTGCGCCACCGCAGCCGGCGCTTGCGCTGGTCGCCAAGAGCGTGAAAATACCGGTCGTATGCCAGCATGTCGACGACGAAAAGCAGGGCTCGACCACCGGCTTTTTCGTACCCGAAGTAGCCAAGTCCTACGGCGCCGTCGGCTCCTTGATAAACCACAGCGAGCATAGGATCGAGATGAAGTCGATAGCGAGCCTCGTCGAGAGGATGCGCAAGCTGGGCATGACGTCTATAGTTTGCGCCCGCACTCCTCACGAGGTGATGGAGATATCTGTCTTTGAACCGGACTTTATCGCCATCGAGCCTCCGGAATTGATAGGAAGCGGCAGGGCGGTATCAAAGGAAAACCCTGCGATAATCACTAGGTCGATAGAGGCCGCCGGGTCGCGCTCAAGGGTCATCTGCGGCGCCGGCATCACTGACAAGGGCGACGTCAGGGCAGCCGTCAAGCTGGGCTCCAAGGGGATACTCATTGCAAGCGGGGTGGTCAAGGCCAACTCGTGGGAGCACAAGATAGCCGAGCTTGCCTCTGGAATGAAGTAGAAAATAATAATTATTGTTGCGCAACAATAAGACATGGTTCGACAAAAAGAAAGGCTGGTGCGAAATCAACGACATATATTGAGAGAGAGTGTGCAAGGGCTCAACTGGCTAGCTAACGGTAAGGATATAGCTGCTGGATTAAAGCTTGCTCATTTGCTAGTCATCAGGTATATCCATCCTTTCCCCTTCTAAATTGCCAAGACTACTTTGCCTCTTGGATGCACGTCTTTCTGATAGTCAAGTGCCTTGCCAGCCTCCTCAAGCGGAAACGTCCTGTCAACATTTACGCGTATATTATTTTGGTCGACCCATTGTGCCAATTTTGTCAGCCGCTCCCTGTTTACTTGCGTGAATTGAAATATAGCTTTTACACCAAATTGCTCCATCAGCTGTTGGTTTGGCTGCTCTAGCATCGATACAATAATCATGCCACTGCCTCTCTTCAATACTTCGAATGACCTTTTGTAGGTCTCGCCTCCCACCGTATCAAATACTGCATCATAGTCATGCGGCAGCAAGTCTTCAAAAGTCTGCGTCTTGTAGTCTATTACTTCATCTGCCCCCAGCTCCTTTACAAACTGCTTGTCGTTTGTGCTTGCGGTTGTGGCTACGTAAGCGCCAAGACGCTTGGCCAACTGGATAGCGATAGATCCTATACCTCCTGCCCCGCCATGAATCAAAATCTTCTTCTGACCGTCTGTTAATCCGATAGTTTCCACAAGTGCCTGCCAAGCGCTAACGCCTACAAGGGGTAAACCCGCGGCCTCTTGATGATTCAAGCTTTTTGGCTTGTGCGCGATACTGTCCGCATTTGCCAAAGCTATCTCTGCAAATGCTCCTGAACCTCCACGCGTTACTGAGGCTTGTCCATATACCTCATCACCAACATTAAAGCCTGAAACACCAGCTCCAACCTTTTCAATGGTACCTGAAAAATCCATTCCCAGAGTCGATGGAAACTGGAGGGGAATCATTTGTTGCATGTAGCCTTCGCGGATTTTCCAATCTATGGGATTAACGCCAGCTGCTTTTACCTTGACTAGAACTTTTCCATCGGAAGGATCATTTGGTGCAGCTGCATTTTGATTAATTTCAACTACTTCGCTGCTTCCATAACCTTTCATTTGGGCGGATCTCATATAGCTAACCTAATGCATTATCAGATATTAAACAACACAGTGGCAGTAAGCAATTACTGAATCAGTAATATTTTGACTATACTTGGGAGTGCGGCGGTAGTAGCAACCGCGCTGCAACGAAAATAACCACGCAGCAACGGCGGTCAGGAACCACCGTGTTTGCAATAGAACTTCTTAGGAGTTTGCTGAAAAGTACTGCGTGAATGTGCTTGCAGACACAACCTTTCTGAATGTGCGATCTGGGCAGTCGCATGTCCATTGACCATCTCTAATATTGTCACCAAACGTCTTTGCATACTGCTTTACTACGGTGTACCACTTGTCTGTGCTAAACTGTGACCTTACTTTATATATCACAGCTTGTCCAGCCTCTGGAGTGAGACATCAGGCTGGTTGTCCTTTCCAATTCCCTTTGCCATCTCTAAGCATCTTATCTCGCGGGCAATCATTATCAGGTTCTCAGTTGTCATATCCTCGTGGATATTGTATCTTCGTAGATTAGTTTATATTCGTAGATAGCAAATAGGCTATGGAGACAAGAAGCGGCATGCCCAAGTGGAAGAAGGATGCGTCTGAATTTGAAGTTGGGGTTAATTTCAGTGAGGGCAGGGGCGCGCAAAGCTCCATACCTAAGCCGATCTGGGATATACTCGGTCATCCTGAAACTATCAAATTTGTGTTGAGAGGCAAGCGCATCGAAGTAGAGCCGGGCTCGTCAAGCAGTGAGCACTCATCTTGAAGTGTTCTAGCATTCTTGGTCTATTGGCCGCAGTCATATCTACTACTACAGTTATGCCTTATCCTTCGATCATGGCAATTCAAGGACATTTCTTTGCTTGTACGCTGGCAGGTCAGACCATGTGGTCTGAATAAGCATCGGAGATGTCTCTTTTGCTTTTGGCTCTGCCTTTCCTTGTTCATTGTAGATAGTATTGTCTCTGCTGTAATTGCAGGTTAGTTATTTTTCAAACCAAAAGCCCGCAAGAATCCCGCAATGCAGCGCCTGAGAAATAAGACATTCAACCAGTCTGGA
>DAINRX010000072.1:0-7189 GCA_036741635.1 Nitrososphaera sp. | reverse complement strand
TTGAATTTGTATTTGCGCTTTTGAAGAGAGTAGAATACTCTTTAAGAATAAAGCGCTGCAATACAATATTGCCTCCGGCCAGCCGAAACAGAGGGCTGATGCACCATTCAGATCTGCGCAGCAGGTAAAGGCCTGCTGAGCCCGGGAAAAATGGTGTTTGCCGGATGCGGAAATAGGTAATAATCTGTCGCCTTCGGGTGATAGATAGTCTAAACGCAGTCTGGCAGGGGCAAACCACAGGGCTGCCAGGAACCTAAGATGCAGTCTTGAAGGGGAAGCCACATGTCTTCGAATGCCGGCCGGAGGAGACCAATTCCAATTATTCGGGTTAGCCCGACAGGCTATCGAAGGGCAGCAGTGGAAGAAAGAGGTTAGATGGTTTTCATTATTTTTCGACAATGTATTCGTCTACTTCCATCCCAAAGTGCCGGCCGGACGCCCGCTTGGCGCAGCCCAGAACCTCGTCTCCGGCCTTGACCTCTGTCACCGACAGGAGCTTGCCGTCTTTTGTCATCAGACGTATCGTCTCGGCGTTCTGCAGGATAACAGTGCCCTGCTCTCCGTCTATCTCCGCTCTGATCAGTCGAAGAGGGCGCGTTTCTATTTTCGACCGCCCGACGACCGCGCGCCTTGCGGTCCCTTCCTTGTTTACGATCCACACCTCGCTCCCAGACTCGATCTCTGACAAATATCTTGTCTTGCCGTCTGGCGCTATCGTGTAGCAGTATACTGCCCCCGCGTTCACTCTGAACGGCCGGGGAGATGTGAACGACGATCCCACAGACTCGTTGTGGACAAGAAGCAAAAAGTTAGACCTGCTGCCGATGAGCATTCCTTCGCCCATCCCCATCATCGAGGCAGTGTCGACGCACACCCGCTCGCCAGTTCCGACATCCTTTACTTCCAAGATCTTTGCCGGCTTTATTGGGAATTTGGCAGAGTAGAGCTGCTCTCTTGCCTTCTCGACTTCCTCTGCGCTGTCCGTCGACAGTATGACGCCGTCGACACCGAGCTCGAGGACAGCAAACATTGTCGAGACCTCCTTGGAACTTTTTGCAGTGGTGAACACCTTTGTCTTTGATTTGTGTAATTTGGCGATAATGTTCTCAAGCGGGATTATTTTCCAGTCCGACGCGTCCACGACGACGAACTCGGCGCCTGCCTGAGAAGCACTCTCGATCTCGTCAACGTCGGCGTTGCTCAGCACCTTCTTGAAGTACCCCGCGGCCTTGCCCGACGACCTTATAGTTCTCAGCTGGTCGATGGTCATGCAAATTACCATGTCGGCGTCTTCCGACGCGAATATCGTCCTGAAATTCTTGCCGGCTGTCTTTGGGTCGGCGTTGATTATCGAGATGTTCTTTTCTTTTAGTTTTGACAGAAACCCGGCCAGCGCAGACTTGCTCGCTGTCGGCCGGATTATCAGCTCTTTTGGTTTTGCGTCAGTAGTCAAGTTGCTTCTGAGCCTCTTTCGCAGTCTTGTTCTCGATTATTATCTTGTACAGGGCGCGCACCATCGCAGGGGGGTTCTTGTGCTGGAAAATGTTGCGGCCAAACGTCACGCCTGTGGCTCCCGCCGCCATCGCGCCGGCGCACATTTCCAGTATGTCCCTGTCGGTGTTGGCCTTGGGCCCTCCGGCGATGACTATAGGGACGGGGCAGCTCTTGACCACCCTCTTAAATGAGTCTGGGTCGCCTGTGTACACTGCCTTGACGATATCGGCTCCTGCTTCCGCGCCAACCCTTGCGGCATGAGCCACTATCTCCGGGTCGTGCGGGTTCTTGATGTTCTCGCCGCGCGGGTACATCATTGCGACAAGTGGCACACTCCATTCGTCACACTTGTCGGCCACCATGCCAAGCTTTTGCAGCATCTCGGGCTCCTCCTTGGCTCCGATGTTTATGTGCAGAGAAACCGCGTCGGCTCCAAGCCTTATCGCCTCCTCGACATTTCCCATCAGCATCTTTCTGTTTGGCGCCGGGCCGAGAGAAGTGCTTCCCGAGAAATGGGCGATAAGCCCAATGTCAGGCGGCCTTGGTAGCGTCTTGATTATCCCCTTGTTGACTAGCACGCAGGTGAGGCCGGCCGGAGCGCACTGGTAGATCATGCCGTGCACATCCTCAAGTCCCTTTATCGGGCCGTTGCTAATGCCGTGATCCATCGGAATGCACAGCATCTTGCCGTCCTTGAGTATCCTGCCAAGCCGGACCTCCCTGCCAAATACCATATGATATACCAGACTTCTTTTTCGACCCTACTTAAATGTCGCGTGTTATTATCATGAATAGATGTTGTAGGCGCAGGCATAGTATTCGTTCTCAGCGAGCTCGCCGTCACTACTAGCCTGCTGGATGCGGTCATCAAACAGCCCTGCCTGCTCTGCCTGGCTTGGTCGAACGAGTTCAGGAGTGCCATGAGAAGCCGCAAGCCCAAGGAGCAAGCCGCGCACTGCAAAAGCTAGGAGAAAGAGCGCGACGCTGGACCACACCGAAGGTGATTACGCTGACACTTGCATAAAAAGTTCATAGGTGCTTTTTGTTCAGCCGTGTGAGGCCGCGTCCCTCATGTCCCTGAGCTGCTTGTCTGTCCGGTGGTAGGCGAGAATCTGATTTACTTTGAGGCCGAGCTTTCTCGAGTCTTCAATAATCGATTCCCGCGTCTCCATTAAGCGCTGGAGAGTCTAGCAACAGGAAATATATCAAGGTACAAGATATGATATGTTGTTGTCTTGACACAGCAGACTCGCGTTTTCCGGTAGCTAATAAGTGTCGGGACTTGGACATATGGACATACAAATAGTTCAGATTTTATAGACAATCGGACAAAAAGGTGAGCTGTGCCGCTGGCGGATCATGAAAGAAACCCATTCTGCTACATCTGCAATCTCTTTTTCACACCAGTCTACATGCCGATTCATCTCAAGGTGAACCACTCTAAAGAAGAGCTTGCGACCCACCTCCTGCTGGCGTACTTTGACGACTGGTTCGAGTAACAAGAGGCGATAGAAGAAGTCGAGACGGAGGTTTTGGCCGCTAGCCATTGAATGCCCAACCTTTTTCTATTCGCCCTATAAGTTTTTTAGAAATGTCTCCCCAGTACTGCCGTGGGCTACGGATCGGACTCGTCAGAATTTGAGAGGATCTCGACAAAGAAACTGGCGATACTGTTCGGCCTCGCATTCTTTGGCGCATTCATGCTCATCCAGATGATCCAGGGTTTTCCCCTCGTTGAACTCTTTACCAGGCAGCAGATTACAGAAGATGTGACTGTGACGATAAAGCAGGCGGGCGTGTGCGTCGTCGAGCCATCCGACGACCAGCCAAGAGAGATCCATGACTGCTCGTACAGCGTGGGCGACACCCTTGTTATCACGTATACCGAAGGCGCTGCAGCGATAGATTCCCACAGGCTCAAGTAAGCTAGCGCGTGCCGCTTGCGAGCTTGAGAACGACTTGGAGGTTCTGCTCGTCCCCTCTTTTTTCATCGATCGGTGTCTCCAGAATGATTGGAAGGCTCCGGATGGCTTTGTGGTTGATAAATGCCGCCATTCCCTCGCTTCCAATTGAGCCCAAGCCGATGTGCTCGTGCCTGTCGAGGCACGACTTTAGGCCGCCTTTAGAGTCATTAAAGTGCACTACCTTGAGCTCTTGCAGACCAACTGCCTTGTCAAAAGTTTCAATCGTTCGCTCGACGTCGGCCGGAGTGCGCAGGTCGTAGCCGGAGGCAAACAGGTGGCACGTGTCAAGGCACACGCCATATGCATTTGAACTGCTGCCAAGCCTGTCAAGGATCAGCCGCAGCTCTTCAAATGTGCCGCCGACATTGTTCTTCTGCCCGGTGTTATTTTCAAGGAGGACAGTTACGGGCTCTTCTTTTGTTTTCGACCTGTCGCGTGCAATCGTGATTGCCTTTATCAGTTGGTCGACTCCATTTTTCGATCCCTTGCCCATGTGGCTGCCAAGATGAATGACAAGGTATGGTATCCCAAGCTCGCTGCATCTCTGGATCTCCCCTGCCAAAGTCTTGACGGATTTTTTGTAAAATTCCCCTGCAGGTCCCGACAGGTTTGGCAGGTACGGCATGTGCACCATCACAGAAGTCCTGTCGATGCCGCTTGCCGCCAATTTTTCTTTAAACAATTTCACGTCGTCAGGTGCAAGAGGCTTGGCCGCCCATCCGCGCGGGTTCCTGCTGAATATCTGAAACGCAGTGCAGCCTATCTTTTTTGCACTGTCCACTGAATTTGATATCCCGCCGGCTATCGACACATGGAACCCTACCCTGATCCCCATTGCTCTGTTCTGCTCCGCCATATATGCATGCGATAGATTGCTTACTTTAACCTGTCGTTGCAATAGGGCAATTGTATTTTTATTGTAGTTTGAGCTAAGCTAGCTAGCTATCGATTTGTCGTCAATAAGGATGGGAACGGGCGACCTTGCCAAGTACCCCTTTCTGAACGAAGCAGGCAAGTATCTGCGCGAGTCCGGCTTTGGCTGGGAGGAGCTCGACAGACCGGACATGCGCGACATTATCGAGCGGGCTGCCGAGCGAGTAGAAGTAGAAGTCAGCGGCAATGTGTATGAAAAGCTCGACAGGTACGAAATCGAGATCCTGACTTTTCTGGTTACGCTGATAATGGTCAAGTCGATTGCCTTGGAACCGGTATTAAGAAAGTATGCGCTGGCGGAGGCAAGACGCGCCGAGAAATTCCTGATTGAAGACCTGAAGAGGCAGAACGATGCGCAAAAGCGCTCGCTATTTGCCAAGATCTTTGACGACCTTTTTAAACTGAAGATTGACGTGGCGGAAGACGGCAGGCTCTTCAAGGTCACGGTGACAGACTACCTGTCAAGATCCTCACACTTTCACGAGCAGGAGTGGAAGATGATCAACAGGCTCGTTGACAAGGGATATGTCTACCTTGACGCAGACGAGACTGTCCGGCTTGTAAGGCACGAGCTGTCGGTGCTGATATATGACAAGGTCAAGGCGATGACGCTCCCGACGCTCCCGCAGGCGATCAGGACAAGGGCTGACGAATTGAAAGCAAGGCTTGCTCCGCGCTACGAATACCGAGCCTATACGGTGACAGATTACCCTCCGTGCGTCAAGCACGCGCTGGAGGTGATGGGCAGAGGCGAAAACCTTCCCCACTCTGCAAGGGTGATGCTCGCCACTTACATGCTTGCTATAGGCAAGCCGATCGACGAAATTGTCATGATGTACCAGAACGCACCTGACTTTAACGAAAAGATAACCCGCTACCAAGTGGAGCACTTGGCCGGCCTCAAAGGAAGCCGCACGAAATACTCGGTGCCATCGTGTGAAAAGCTCCTCAATGAGAACCTGTGTTTTGCAACTGAGGAGTGCAGCGGCATAGTCAACCCTATTCAGTTTGGAAGGAAGAGGAGGAAACTGCAGCAGGAATGAACGCCAAGAGCGTGCAGACCGCCAAGAGCGCCTTCAGAGGATATTATTTCAATGCAAAGGCGGTCGTCGACACCCTAGGCAAAATAGAGCAGCGCGAGTTTGGCTACATGCACTTTGGGCAAGCAGGCATGGTAAGGCACCTGTCGTTCAGGGCCTTGGGCGAGCTCACGGCGGCTCTGGTCAGGGAAGCGCCGTCCGACGTTTACTGTTCCAACGCGTACTACCGCTTCCCGACTGCGCCGATGCAGGAAAAGCAGTGGCTGGGGGCTGACTTGATATTTGACATCGACGGCAAGGACCTCGAGCTGCCTTGTATCCCATCCCACTCATATGCTGTTTGCGCAGGCTGCGGCCACGCGTCAGCTCCTGCGCCGGAGAAAGAAAAGAGCAAAGAATATTCGTGCCTTTCATGCAGCAGCAAGAAGATCGAGCGCGTTTCAATACCGTGCGGCAAGTGCATAGAAGGATCGAAGAAAGAAGTCAGGCTGCTCATGGAATTTCTGACAGGCGACCTCGGGATACAGAAAGAAAACATCAACATCTATTTCTCTGGCAACAACGGCTTTCACGTCCAGATTGCAGACGACTCGTACGTTCCCCTTGACTCTTCTGCAAGATCCGATCTGGCGGGCTACATTTCAGGGACGGGCCTTATGGCAGAGAGCGTCGGCGTCCGGAAGGGCAAGGCCGAAAATCTGGCCTTCATCAAGTTCCCTGCAAGCGGCCTTGCATACGGCTGGCGAAGCAGGATTGCAGGCAAGTTAAAGATCGACAGCTCATCCGTAATCAAGCTGAAAAATATTGTGGAGCAAAAAGGCGGCTATGCGGCATTCAAGGCCGAGCTTGACATGATGGCAAGAGAAATGGGCGTGCGAATAGACCCTCAGGTAACGACTGACGTACACAGAGTGTTCAGGATGCCCGGCACACTCAACAGCAAGAGCGGCCTTGGAAAGGTGAGATGCGACGATCTTGATTCGTTTGATCCATTTGTTGACGCGTGTATGCTTGGCGATGGCAAGGTGAGCGTCAAGATAAAGACCCCGGTAAAGCTGAAGCTAAAGAACAAGTCCTACAATATTTCAAAGGAATCTGCCGAGCTTCCGTCGCATGTGGCAGTCTACCTCATCTGCAAGGGCCTTGCTGAAGCGATCTAGGCTATCTGGTCGACCATGGATACAATGCCACTGATGTTTCCCATTACGGGCAAAACATAACTCTACTATTATCGCCCCAGTGCTTGCCCTGCCTGTTACTGCAGGGAGCCTTGTGACGGCTAACTGCTATCGTTTCGCTTTGAATGCAACACGCATTGTAGCTTGGTATTCCATTATCTTGTCGTTGCGGGCTATTACAAATCAGCTTGGGCAGAGAGAAGTGCGGATGTTGTCTTTTACTGCCTTTGCAGCCGTCATTGTCAAAGTCGGCACACACGTAATCTGGCTCGCTGTTACCGCGTCCTTCTTCATGCCGCTCGTCAGCCTGGCGAAAGCACGGCGCCGAAAAAGTCGCTCGTTTCGGCAATGTCGTCAGTGGTTGAGCTGTTCTGGTGCCACAGCTGGTTGCCTGACGAAATAAGTTCTGACGGACCGCCAAAGATTATCTGGACCGCGCCGCCAGCGGAAACCGTAGATGGATCTTCTCCAACTTTGCCTACTACCAAATCCATGTATCCGTCGCCATCATAGTGGTCGGTTTCTACCGCGTAGCCGAATTCATCGTTAAACTCTGTGACATCAAGTATGCCGGGACTGT
>DAINRX010000071.1:0-7265 GCA_036741635.1 Nitrososphaera sp. | reverse complement strand
TAGCCATTTCGCGGCCAAACTTAAAATTGGATCGCTTGCCTGCCAAAACCATGAACCTTGATCAGTGGTGCGAGCTAGACGAGCACATCTATGTTGCCGAGTCAGACGAGCGCTACAAGCAGTACGCGGGATTAAAGCACAGCGAGCGGATGATAGAGCAGCTCGCTGAAATGAAAAACATCAACGCTCAGATTTTCCTTGACACTTTTTCTTCAGAGCCAAGGAAGCTGTTCCTTACTGCCATTGAAAACATCGCAGACTCGTCGACAAAAAAGCTGGAACTAAAATTATTCAACATGCGCAACGCCAAGATCGTTTCTTCAAAGCACCGCTTTGGCAAGGTCCCCGTTAACTGGAGCACGTGGCGCCAGTTCAACAGCGCACAAAAAGACCCTTCGAAGAGAAAGCAGGTGTTTGACGAATTCATAACCAAGACGAAATACGTATCGCCTGTTATCAAGGAGCGCTTCAGGAAAATAGGTGAGGTCTATGAGAAGCACTCGAACAAAAAGCTCGACCCGCTCGACGGCTACCTTGAAAACGAAAAGATCTCGTACTCGCAACTCATAGATTTCGTCAAGTCAATGGGCCGGCAGGCAAAAAAGCCCTTCCAAGAAGCACTGGCAGACATCTCGAAAAAGGTGCTTGGGAGAGAAGCTGAATACTATGATGATTTCTATTTTTTCCGCAACAGGGTCTATTCTGACCTTGAAAGGGAATTTGCGGGAGTGAGCCCGCCAGACCAGGTGAGGCGCACGCTGGAGGCGATGCAGTTTAACCTCTCAAGCATCCACTTTGACACCGAGGACAGGGCGAACAAGTACCCTTCGCCGATATGCTTCTTTGTGCAGGTGCCAAGCGACGTCCGGGTGCTGTACAAGAGCGAAAGCCCTTACTTTGACTTGCAGGGGTGCTACCACGAAATGGGCCACGCCGTCCATGCAGCATCGATAAACCCAAAGCTGGAGTACTGGAACAGGTACGGCTTTCCAATGGGCGTCGCCGAGATATTCTCAATATTCCTAGAGGGGCTGACAAAGAACCGGCGGTACCTGTCGTCGCTTGGAGTGCACGACGAGCGTGTCCTTGAAGAAATAGAGGCAAGGAACAATTTCATGGAATTGTTCTTTGTCACCTTTTACACCGCAAACTCGCTCATGAAAGCCGAGTTCTGGCGCAAGAACTTGTCGATGGACAAGGCGAGCAACCTCTACGGCAGGCTGATAAAGAAATACACCGGCCTTGAAGTGCCCGGCGAGTACTGGATGCTCCACCACATATTGCCTGACGCGATAATGTATGTGCCAAGCTACCTCCTTGCTGCAGTGCGCGCGGCAGAGCTGGAGCGCCAGCTGCAAGGCAGATTTGGCGAAGAATGGTGGACGCAGACGGAGGTGGGCAGGCACATCCGAGAGATAATGGAGCCGGGCGCCATGATAGACCTGCCAAGGTTCTCGAGGCTTGATGCCAGCCTATTTATGAACGAAATCACCGGGCGCTGATTATTGTTTTTGGTCCTGCTCTGAGGGAACTTGCTGGGACGCAGAGCAGGACCGAGGCATTTGCCACTGCCGCGTGCCACTCACGTGGGCTTCATTGCAAATACGTGGGATATAACAAGATCGGCAGTAGAATAACGGAATCCTGTATAGAGCGCGCACAATACATATTGATCATGGGTAGCTAGCTCTTCTATGTAGTCTCTGCCGAGCTAGTTTTTAGCGTTCGCCTGTACATGAGAAAGGTGATGGAAAATCCTCGCAGATGCAAGTGCGATGAGTGCAAGAGCCCTGACGTGATCCTGCAAGAGCTCGACCGCATTGCGTTAGTGCGCGTCAGAAGAGAAGCGCCGCAGCAGCAACAGGTAAAGGTCGCAGAGCCGTCCTAAAAGATGACGCCCACTGCGCTCTTTTGTTCCTTGGTCAGCTCGCGGTAGCCGTTGTTGTCGATGATGACGACGTTGATGTTGTCGCCGGTTCCGGCGTTTCTCCTGATGGCGGCCGCTATTGCCTGCATCGCGACCTTGTACGCGTCGTTCACGCTCATGCCGTCCTTGAACTCGGACTCGAGGTAGCCGTAGGCGACGGGCGAGCCGCTGCCAGTGGAGATGAATTTTTCAGTAGTCATCGAGCCAAAGAGGTCGATGTTGTAGATTTGGCTGCCCTCTCCATGAGTATAGCCTGCCATAATGATCTGCACGTAATACGGGAAGTATCGCTGGTTGAACAGAACGTTTGAGCACAGTCTTGCCGCGGACTTGACCGGCATCAGCTCCTTATTCTGGAACCTGTAAAGGTTAGAGTTGTAGCGCATGGTATCAACGAGGTTCTGCGCGTCGGCCACGCCGCCTGCTATTGTCATTGCAAGGTGCCTGTCGACCTTTTGAATCTTCATGACGTGCCTGTCGGCGATAAAGAGCCCCGCGCTGGCGCGCGTGTCGGCTGCAAGCACTACCCCGTCCTTGCATGTCAGAGCGCAGGTGGTAGTCCCCTTCTTTATCTGATCGGCTATATAATCAGGATATCTTTTGTCCTGCGGATGCATATACGTCATTTTGTGAAGCCTTACCTGATTTAAAACTATCTGCCTCTTCTCCCTGTTTATTTTATATCACCCTTTAGTTGATTTATCACTCATCAGCTTGTCACCAAAGACGATATTTGAGAAGATCTGGGACAGCCACGTCGTGTACGAAAAAGAAGGAGGCGGCCCGTCGCTATTGTACATAGATAGGCACTTGGTGCACGAAGTGACTTCTCCACAAGCCTTTGATGGGCTGCGCATGAACAACCGGCGCGTCAGGCGTCCAGACCTGACCTATGCGACGATGGATCACAACGTGCCTACAAGCGACAGGTTACTCCCCATCGTAGACCAAATATCGTCGATACAGATCCAGACGCTTGCTCAGAACTGCAGGGAATTTGGGATAACGCTCTTTGACATGCACAGCCCTGACCAAGGGATTGTGCACGTGATAGGCCCGGAGCTTGGGCTCACGCTGCCGGGCACCACTATAGCGTGCGGCGACAGCCACACGTCGACGCACGGCGCATTTGGAGCGCTTGCACTTGGGATTGGCACAAGCGAGGTGGAGCACGTGCTTGCAACGCAGTGCATGTGGATGGACAAGCCCAAGACATTTGTGATAAACATCGAAGGCAGGCGCAAAAATCCTCACGCAGTGACTGCCAAGGACATCATACTCTATGTCATCAGAACTATCGGAACTGCCGGCGGCACGGGTTCCGTCCTCGAATACCGCGGCGAAGCAATATCCGAGCTTTCAATGGAAAACAGGATGACGATATGCAACATGTCGATTGAAGGCGGCGCTCGAGCCGGGCTTGTAGCACCTGATGAAAAGACATTTGACTTTATCCGCGGCAGGCGCTATGCTCCAAAGGGCGAGCAGTTTGAAAAGGCAGTCAAGCACTGGAGAAGCCTCAGGACTGACGCAAACGCCAAATTTGACAAGTCCGTCACTTTTGGCGTCAGCTCGCTGGCGCCGCAGGTAAGCTGGGGCACGAACCCGGGAATGGTAACCGATGTGACAGGCGAGGTGCCAGACCCAGACGAATACGCCAAGGGGAACGAGAACGAGCGCAAGGCAGCTGTGCGCGCTCTTGAATACATGGCGCTAGAGCCCAGGACGCCTGTCACTGAGATTAGGCTGGACAGGGTGTTCATAGGCTCGTGCACCAACTCACGGCTGGAAGACTTGGTAGAGGCGTCGCTTGTTGTAAAGGGCAGAAAGGTGTCGTCAAATGTAAGAGCGATGGTCGTGCCCGGCTCGCAGCAAGTAAAGCTTGCGGCAGAGCAGCTCGGCCTTGACAGGGTGTTCAGGGAAGCCGGCTTTGAGTGGCGCGAGTCAGGTTGCAGCATGTGCCTTGGTATGAACCCGGACATCCTTGCGCCCGGCGAGCGCTGCGCAAGCACCTCAAACCGCAACTTTGAAGGCAGGCAGGGGGCAGGGGGCAGGACACACCTTGTAAGCCCGGTGATGGCCGCAGCCGCAGCAATCGAGGGGCACTTTGTCGACGTGAGGGAGTGGCTCTAGCAGGATGGAACCTTTCACTGCATTGAAAAGCAAGGCGACTCCGCTTGACAGGGTCAACATCGACACCGACCAGATTGTTCCAAAACAGTTCTTAAAGCTTGTCAGCAGGACCGGCTTTGGCAAGTACCTCTTTTATGACTGGCGCTTTGACAGGGAAGGCAAGCCAAGAGATGACTTTGTGCTTAACAACCCGAAATACGCCGGGAGGCAGGTGCTGCTTGCGCGGGATAACTTTGGAAGCGGAAGCTCCCGAGAACACGCGGCCTGGGCCATACTCGATTACGGGTTCCGGGCAGTGATAGCGCCGTCCTTTGCAGATATTTTCTACAACAACTGCTTCAAGAACGGCATACTGCCAGTAAGATTGAAGCCCGAAGAAGTCGACTATTTGTTCAAAAACGACGACCTTGAAATCGAGATCGACCTTGCAAGACAGCTTGTGGTTGCTGGCGGCAGGAAGATGCACTTTGAGATAGACGAGTTCCGCAAAAAGCTGCTTCTTGAAGGGCTTGACAACATCGGCCTCACCTTGCAGCTTGAAAGCCACATTGCAAGGTACGAACGGCAGAGCAGAACGTTTGCGTCTGCGCTTTGACAAGATTTTTATCCTAAGGCTAGTGGAGGATTGATGAAGGCAGTTGGCCGGCATTGTCGCCATTTACAGTCATAGCGCGGCGGGTAAGAACGTCATCTACTACCTTGCTCACTCGATGAGGATGCTCCAGCACAGGGGCAAGGCGTACTGGAAAATGATGGTTGGAGGCGCTGCGGCAGGCACAGAAGGCATGCTTCCTGCCGATGAAGCGATCCTGCGGGTCGCGCAGAAGGAAAAGCTGCATGGAAGCAACGGCATCGGCTACCTCTCAAAGAGGCCGCCGCCCTTTCCAAGCATGAACACCGTCTGGGTGGCATTTGACGGCTTCTTTGTCGACACTGAAAAACTCCACCTGCACCCGTACATCGGACCGGCTAGGGACTCTGACTCGCTCTTCAAGATCTACCACATTTTCACGCAACTCTTGCTTGAGCGAAAGAACGCCGAGCGGGCGGCCGAGTTCTTGGACAGGCACCTCCGCGGCAATCTGATAATAAAGGTTAGCGACGAGATTTACGCTTACCGTGACGGCACTGGCTTCAAGCCGCTTGTCACGGCAGCTAACAAGGACAAGACGCTCAACATCATTGCATCCGAGAACTCCCTGAGGACCTCGCTTGTCGACATGGAGTTTGCAGACGTCAAGCCCGGCCAGCTTCTGAAGATGAGCAAAAAGGGTGGGCTCGAGGTTCTGGCAAGCACCTCGACTCCGAGGATGATGATGGATCCATTCGAGTTCATCAGGGAGTCAAACGTCGTTGCAACCGTCAACGGCAAGAGCATCTACCAGATCCGCAAGAATATAGGGAAAGAGCAGGCAAACTTTCTCTCAAAAGAGCTCGACATCGACTCGGCGTATGCAGAGCCTGACTACACCCGGCCGATGGCCCTTGGCTTTGGCCTTGAATACCAGAAATACTCAAGGACCTTCGAGCTTGCAGAGGGCATAATCAAGGACAGGTACGACGACGCGGACCACATGATAGACTTTTCCGAGCAGGTCAGCAAGAACAAGCTGCTCACGACCGGCAGGTCATTGAAATTTGTCATGCAGAACCTTGTGCATGGCAAAAAGATAGCTACTGTGCAGGGCACTATCCAGACCGGTAGCACCACGCGCGAAACGATATACTACCTGAAGAACGCAGGCGCCAAGCGCATAAACGTCATCGTGAGCTACGTCCCGACAGTGGATGGGAGGCAGGTCGGACTCTACACGCAGAACCGCGACCTTGTTGCAAACAAGTACGTGGGCGAGGCGTCGTCCATAAACGAACTGAACCAGAACGTAGCAAGAGAGATAGGTGCCGACTCGGTCTATTACAACTCGCCGGCGGTCCTTGCAAAGGGGATAGGCGTGCCGGAGAACAACCTGTGGTTCCCCGAGTGGGTAAGGTTCCTCGATTACAAATGAAAACAAGTGACGTCGAGCCGGGCAGGATTGCAAGGCCGCCTGACAGGACAAAGACACTGCTGGCCGGCGGCGCACAGAAAAACCAGGGCTTTGTCATTAACAAAATACAGATGCGGCAGTACATCGAGCGGAAGGATGAGCACATTGGCGATTATTCACTTCTTACCGTAGTTGTCGAGACGGACAGGGGAAGCGTGGAAATGAAGTACGACGAGGGATTTAGGGGCCCTGACGCGCTGGAATCTGCGGTGGCGATGCTAACTCAGTACGTCGGCCTTGCGTCGCTCATTAACCGCGCGCTTATAGAGCTCCAGCGACAACAGCAGGAATAAAAAGCGTAACAAATTTTTTTCATACAACGCTCTAGAATAATGCTGCTCCGGTGACATATAGGACGAAAATTCATTTTAAGCCAGTGATGGCCACAATGACTACGAAATTCAATTTTCTGCACAGAGGGAGGATATGTGCCTGCGGCCACCACATGAAATACCACATACAGGGCACCTCAAAATGTCTGTTTGGCGTGTGCGGCTGCGATCGCTACGCAGCCTGCAGCAGCTAGAGTAGTAGCTTTTCTGCCTCACTAAGCGTACTCACCCTCACCGGCCAGTCAAAATTCTTGTTCCACGGCTGGTTGAATAGTATCGCCGACTTGGGCGCAATGATGTCTATAAGGTTCTTGGGCGCGTCGTCTATGAGCACGTCAAACGGGTAGTTTGCCTTTGGCACCGCATCGTAAATGAACACGAGCTCGTCGGCGTAAACGCGGTGAAGGTCAAGCCACTTGGCAACGTACGGTACAGTTGGCCTCTCCCTCTTTGTCATTATAGAGATCCTGTAGCCTTTGCGGTGGATCCTTTTAGTCACCTCGCCGATGTTGGGCTCAGTCGGTGGGATCTCGCGCCATCTATATTTCCAGACGTAGCTGAAATACCTGTATACTTGATCCGGGGTTACTGGCAGAATAGTTGGGATGTCCCACTGCAAGATGTCTTTTTTGGCGACGCGCGTATTGCTTCGCTTGCTGTACTCGTCAGCCCACACAAGCATGACGTCTGCAAGGACAGAGTCGACATCGATTGCCACCGTCTTGACCGCGCTGGTGATTTTTGGCTCAGCCTGTTCTTCAACTGGGGTTGTCAATTGGGCAGTTATTATTATTGATAAAATCTGTATTTATAGAATAGCAATGC
>DAINRX010000070.1:0-7931 GCA_036741635.1 Nitrososphaera sp. | reverse complement strand
AGCAGCTTTCTTGCAATGGCGGCCTTGCTTTCAAGCGGCAGGTGGGTGATCTTCTTTTTGCTGTCGACGACGAACACTTCATTTCTGTCAGAACCTGCCTCCGATCCCTTTCTGCCAAGATCGTTTGCAACCACAAAGTCAGCGTCGCACTCTTGCAGCTTTTTGTACGCCTTGTCAACTAGGACAGAATCTGAGACGTCGTGATCTGCCTTGAACGCGACAAGCAGAGTGTTCCTGCTCACCTTTTTCACTTCATCGACTACTTTCTTAGTGGCTATTAGTGACAGCTCAGCCTTGCCAGCCCTCGTATCTATCTTTTTTTCAGACTTTTTTGCAGGCGTGAAATCAGAGACAGCGGCGGCCATTATCACAATGTCGTACTTTTTGGATGACAGCTCTGAAACGACCGCGTTATACATTTCCTTGCTGGTGCTCACGCGCACGACTTTGCTGCCGTTTGCCGGCTCCTGGCTTCCGTGCCCGTAGACGAGCGTGACGCTTGCCCCCATCCTCTCTGCTTCTTGCGCTATCGCAATGCCCATCTTGCCCGAGCTCATGTTGGTCACTACCCTTATCGGGTCGATGTATTCTACGGTGCTTCCGGCAGTAACAAGCACCCTTTTGCCCGATAGCGGCCCGCCTGACAGGATGGCAATGGCGGCGTCAAGCACCTGCTCAGGCTCGGCTACTTTGGCTTTTCCTTCTGCCATCGTAGGTTCGACAAATGTGACGTGCCCCTTTAGCTTTTCTACGTTCTGCAGTATGAACTTGTTTTCATACATTGCCTCGTGCATGGCAGGCGCGATTATTATCGAGATCTTGCTGCCAAGGGCGACACTCAGTACCGAAGTGACGGGCGTATCGTCTATGCCAGCTGCCATCTTGCCCATAGTGTTGGCGGTGCACGGGTAGACAATGATAAGGTCAGACATGTCGTAATCGGCAAGCATGATGTGCTCCAAGTTGCCCGTCAATTTCGTGACAACATCGTTGTTGCCTGTTGCCCACTTCATCATTTCAGGGCTGAGCAGCGGGGCGGTCGATTCCGTCATTACCGCGTGAACGTCGGCACCGTGGCGCATCAAAAGGCGCGCAAGGTCAATAGCTCTATATGCTGCGACGCTCCCGGTGATGCAGAGCACTATTTTTTTCCCTTCCAGCTCACTGCCTTCACTTCCAACGATGTCCTTTGACGGGTGAACGCCTCTTTTTGCCCTCATTATTTCTTCCTCGCCTTTCTCAATGCATCCCTCAGACCTGCCAGCTCTTCCGGGCTCATGTGGAACGTGTTTGGCTCTTCGGGGAACTTGCCTGCCTTGACGTCGTTTGTGTAGTGCGAAATCGCGTCTAGGATCGATTTCGATAATTCAGCGTACCTCTTCACAAATTTCGGCTTTATGTCTTCGTAGATGCCGAGCATGTCGTGCAGCACCAGCACCTGCCCATCGCAGCCTGCACCTGAGCCTATGCCTATCGTCGGCACTGATACGCTCTGTGTTATTTCGCTGGCGACCTCGCTTGCAACCATTTCAAGCACGATGCTACAAACGCCAGCCTTCTCAAGTGCCTTTGCATCCTCGATTAGTTTCATGGCAGATTCTTTTGTCCTGCCCTGCAACCTGTAGCCTTCCCAAAGCGAAGATGTCTGGGGCTTCAATCCGATGTGGCCCATGACCGGTATTCCTGCGTCGACTATCGCCTTTATGGTGCCAATGATTTCCGAGCCTCCTTCAAGCTTGACTGCGTGGCAGCCGGCCTTGATTAGCTGCACCGCGTTTTCGACTGCCACACTCGAGCTTGGCTGGTACGAGCCAAACGGCATGTCGCCAACTATCATGGCACGCTTGGCTCCCTTTGCGACCGCGCGGCAGAACATCAGCATTTCTAGCATGCCGACAGGCACGGTGCTCGTGTAGCCCAGCACCACCATGCCTGCGCTGTCGCCCACGAGCAGGATGTCGACTCCAGCCCTGTCGCATATCAGGGCGGTGGAATAATCGTAGGCAGTGAGCACAGCTATCTTTTCCCTGCCCTTTGCCGCCAGAATGTCGTTCACGCTTACCTTTTTCTTGACCTGCAAGCTAGGCGACGCCTCCCCTGATGATACGCAATGATTCCTGGAGGTTCTTTTTGTTGTCAAACCTGCCAGCAATTCTCTTCAGCGACTTGCTGCCCTTGAGGTCGTGCGCCGCCCTGACTAGGGCAGGCATCGCCCTCACAATGTTATTGACTATGGTGATCTGGGCCATATTTGCTGTCCTTGACAGCGGGTTGAGGTCAACCGTAATCACCGTCTTGCCCATCTTTACGAGCGCCTCTGTCCTGTCGCCGTCTTCAAGCGGCACAAATACTATGTCGGCCTTGAAGATGCCCTCTGGGTCGACACGCCTGCGCTCGCTCTGCAGCTCCGGAATCCTTGCAGACGCCCTCGGGCCTACGCCGAGCACTTTTTTTGCGCCGTGCTTCTCCAGCTCAGCCTTGATGGCCATCTCGCGCTCCTCAGTCCTGTAAAATAGATTCACCTCTATTCCCGCACCTGTTACTTCCGCTAGTTCGACAATTTCCTTCGGGCAAAGCGCTGCAGTGTTGCCATTGACCGAAATGACTGGACGTCTGGAAAGCAAAATAGCAGCGGCTGCGGCCCTAGTTGCGCTCTGGGCGGCCTTAGTCGTGCGTTCGCCAACAAGGTAGTCAAAAGCCTCGCCCCTGCCATGCGCAATGAGCCCCTCTGCTGCGACGAGGCCGCGTCTAAAGCCATCTACCAGCGTCTCGCGTGTATGAAGCGACTTTGCCCGGGGATGGCTTGAGGGTATTGTAATGTGGTTGTTGGCGTGCACTTGCTAAAGCACTCTTGCCCCGTGGCCGTCAATGTTGCAGATAAGAAGCGTGCCGCCAAAGCCCTTGAGGGCGTCTCTTGCTTCTTTTGCGCGGTCAGCCGGCATAAGCGTAAACACTGTCTGGCCAAAGAGCGCTACACTGGAGTCAAACCCTGTTGCCTTGAGCGCGGCTATTGGAGCCTTGCATCTGCCCTCTGTCAGGCCAAGCGTTTCTGCAAATTCACGCGACATCCTGAGAAAGTCCTCGCTGCTCCTTGTCGCTGACAGCTTTTTGAGCATGGCTCCGCCAAGGCCGTTTATTTCGTCCATGCGGTTTGTGAGGAATGACTTGGTCGAAATTGGAGCAAGGCACAACACAACTGCCTTGTAGCCACGAAGATCCGTCTTGATGACTGTTCCGATGCCCGGCGCCCCTGCGTTTGTTCGCATCTCAAAGCCGCCAGAAAATTCTGCAATGACGGTGCCAAGGCCGGTCTTGCAGGAGATCTCGGCGTGGTGCGCCACTTGGGCCGCCTGCGTCCTGCTGAGGCCGGCGTCTAGCGCCTCGTTGAGCGCGTATGAAAGACTGAGTGCCGCCGCTCCGCTTGAGCCAAGCCCAAAGCCTACCGGTATACCGATATCGTGCTCGATGATCACAAAGTACGGCCTGTTGGCGATCTTTAGGTATTCCTCGGCGACCCAGCGCGACACCTCGGCCTCGCGGGCATTGCTGCCGTTTATCGAAATCTGGTAACCTGTCTTGGCACTCTCGTAGACGTAGACAGTAGTGGCGACGCCCCTATCGATGGAAAATCCTGCGCCTTTCGAACCCTTGTGCAGGAAGTGCCTGTGGTTGCCGGCCGGCATCTCGAAAAAGCCCGTTATGTGGCCGGGGCTGAAAGCTTTGGCCGCTGCTACAGGCGTTGTAACCAGCGCTGTAGATCCCATATTGCTATAGGCATTTATAAGCAACAAAAAATATAAAAATAGTGTTTAATTAGTTTAAATGGGTATAAACAATATATGATCAGATACGCAAGGCGGCTCCAGCAAATAGGCAGTAGCATCCTGATATCGCTCCCAAGCCAGTGGGTCAAGAGCAACAACCTGAAAAAGGGCAGCATTGTGCCGGTGGACGTCAACCGCGACAATTCGATTTCGATATTTCCGTCAGACGACGCGGCAGACGACAAGATAAAGGAAGTGGCGATACCGTACTCGCCGGCGTCGATGGACACGCTCGTCAACCAGGTGTATGGCGCATACCTGCTTGGGTATGACATGATACGGATCAAGGCAAGCACGCAGATATCATTCGAGGATGCCGACAGGATTAAGAGGGCGATGCGCAAGCTAGTCGGGCTTGAGATCGTGGACGAGGACGGATCAAACATCTCGGCCCAATTCCTGCTGGATGCAAACACGCTTGATGCCGAAAAGATACTCCGCCGCATGAGCTCCATAGTCGCGGGCATGTACCGCGATGTGCAGGAGGCAATCAGGACGAAGGAGAACAGCATCCGCAGGGCGATAAGCGGCAGGGACGACGAAGTTGACAGGCAGTATTTCCTGCTGGTCAGGCTTATCCGAAGCGCCATGATGGACCAAAAGCTCGCCGGAAAGCTCAACCTGAGCAACATCGACATTCTGGACTATAGGGTTGCCGCCAACCACTTGGAGAGCGCCGGCGACTACATCGTCGACCTTGCCACTTCTATTCACGATATGTCGCGAGTAAAGTCTATCGGCGAAATAGTGGAGGCCGGCACGCTGATCGAAAAGATGCAAGAGAAATCGGTGGCCGCGTTTGTCAACAAGAACAGGGCAGAGTCAAATGTCGTGGTCAAGATGTACGACAACTTTAACAGGATAATAAACTCGATAAAAGAGATGTCAGGCGCAGAATCAAAGAGCCCCGAGTCGACCATCGCGGTGCTCAACCTGACGCACTCGATGGATAAAATAGCTCGCTGCTGGGTGGACGTTGCCGACTTGGTCAAGCCAGTACACCTCACTGCGCCTCTGAAAAACGCATAATTACAAAAGGCGGCTATTCTCAAGCGTATGGTTCACGATCACGGCAACGCCGAGAACGTCTTGGTGCTGCAGGGCGGAGGCTCGCTTGGCGCCTTCAGCTGCGGCGTCTTTAAGGCTTTTGCAGCAAGAGGCATCAAGGTAGACATTATCGCCGGAACTTCGATCGGTGGGGTAAACGCCGCCATCGTCGCCGGCAGCAAAGGAGATAGGCCGGAGGCGGCTCTTGAGCAGTTCTGGCTGGAGCTTGCCGAAAGCTCGGTCAACCTGTCGCCGCCTTGGCAATGGCAGCAGTTGCCACTACCACTACTACCTGCAAATGATATTGACAACGATGGATCGGAAAAAAGAAGCTACTACAGCCATTACTACCAGAAGGCGAATGTGTCGCTAAAGCACGTGATGTCGTTCTACAGCTCGGCGATATATGGCAACAGGAAAATGTTTGTGCCCCGGTGGAGCCCGGCTTACGCGTCGACCGATCCTCATTACTTTCAGCCTGCAAGGTGGACATACATCTACGACCATTCGCCCTTAGCAAGGACGCTTGAAAAATACATCGACTACGACAAGCTCAGGCCGGGCGGCAAAAAGAACGCGCGGCTGATAATAAGCGCGGTGAACGTGCTGACTGCCGAGCCGCTGACGTTTGATAGCTCAAAGCAGCAGATAACGGTCAAGCACCTGCTTGGCACCTCAGGCTACCCGCTGTATGGCTTTCCCTGGGTGGAGGTGGAAAAGGGACTTTATGTGTGGGATGGAAGCCTGCTGAGCAATACTCCTCTGAGGGAAGTCATTGACTCAGCGCCGGTAAACGACAAGCACGTCTTTATCGTCGAGAACTATCCCAAGGTGATTGAAAGGCTGCCGCAGAACCTGCCAGAGGTGTACCACCGCGCACGCGATATCATGTTCAGCGACAAGACAGCTCACAATGTTAAGATGTCCAAGGTGATAACGCACTACTTGAAGTTCATCGAAGAGCTCTACGACATTGTAGAGGAGAACGTTGACCCAAGCAAAATTGACAAGGAGAAGCTTGACAGCATTCGTCGAAAGTATCAAAAAATAATCTACGACCATGGCGCTGAAATACGCAAGATAGCATACATCACGAGGGAGGAGCTCTATCCCTACCTCTATGAGAACACTGACTTTTCGCTGGAAGGGATAAAAAACTTAATAAAAGAAGGCGAGTCAAAGGCCAAGCAGGTCCTGCAGAAGCTGAAGCTCTAGAGTACGATGAGCCCTCTCTGATCTATTTCGACTTCAAACGAGTCGTAGCCATCTGCCCTTATGCGGGACGCTATCTTTGTGCGGTCCTGCTGGGTAGCTGCAAGGGCAATCACTGCGCCGCCACCGCCGGCGCCGGTTATCTTGGCTCCAAGGGCTCCAGCATTAGTGCAAACGTCTATTAGCTCGTCAGCCTTTTGATGCGAAACGCCTATCTGCCGCAGCAGGCTCTGGTTCTCGCTCATGAGACTGCCTATCTTTTCGCGCTTGCCGGCAGCTATTGCAGCAAGCGCTTGTGTGCAAATGTCGCCTGCCTGGCTCGCGAGACTTTTAAACAGCGATTCCTTTCTGTCCCTGAATTTCTTAACGCTTGCGACTAGGTAGCCAGTAGAGTGCTTTATGCTAGTGTTCGCTATTACAAGCGGCAGCAGGCTCTCTGATTCAATCTTCTTGAACCCTTCTGACTTGCTATAGAGTATCAGGCCACCAAAGGTGCTGATGTAGCAGTCAGCGCCTGAGGAATTCCTGTGGATAATGCGCTCTGATTCAATAGCCTGCTCGCATATGCGTTGCTTGTCTGGCCTGCCAAAGAGCGAGTCCACGGCGGCCGCCGTGGCGACGCAGGATGCCGCAGACGACCCAAGCCCGATGCCGTGCGGTATTTCCGAGCTGACGTCAATTTCAATTCCCGTCTTTTGCTGCCTTCTTGCCACAAGGGCCTGCCTGACTGCATTGTAGAGTGGATCCAGTATCGCCTTGGCATCCTTTCCTCCAAGTGACATAAAGCGCGAGCTGCTATACTCGCCTGCGACTCCGATGTCGGACCTGATTGTTATCTTCCTTGTGTCGACGACGCGGGCAGCCACAGTCATTCGCCTGCTAATCGCCGCAAGGATTGCCGGGTTGCCGTACACTACAAAGTGCTCGCCAAACAGGATTATTTTTGCTGGCGCCGATGCTCTGCCCATCATACGAACACTATCGACGAATACCCGACGACTGCGCTAGTGTCGCCCGTGACGTCTCCGCTTGTAGCGTACCTCCGTAGCTCCCCTCTCGTGGCTCCAAGGCTCCTTGCGGCGACCATTATCGAGGCAATGGCGCCATAGCCGCAGGCAGAAACGTCCAGCCTTTCGAGCACCGTGTAAAACTTGTGAACATCAAGGGCCAGCACCGCCTTTATCAGCTCGTTATCCTTCCGGTAGGCTTCGCCGTTTGGCTCATAGTGGGTCAGGTCGGACGACGCGATGAGTAGCGTGTTGTCTATGCCGCCCTGCTCTGCCACCACGTCAGCTATCGCCTTGCCAAGGTCAAACGCTGTGTCGATGTCCTGCATTATCAGGACAATCGGCACTATGCGGAAGTCGGGCTTGATGTATTGCAGGAAAGGCAGCTGCACTTCAAGACAGTGGTCGCGGCTGTGCGCAAAGTCGTCAAAGTCGATTATGCCGGATTTCTTGGACATCTCCATTGCAAGGTCAGAGTTGACCTGCACCTGCCCAAGCGGAGTCTCCCATATGCCGCCACGCATAGTTGCGACGCCAGACCCTATGCCGTAGTGGTTAGGGCCCACCATTATGACGTCCTGAAAGCCGGCTGAAGAAATTTCGTAAAAGCCGTTTGCGGCGACTGCGCCAGAGTAAACGTAGCCGGCGTGGGGCGAAACAATGCCGTAGATCTTGCGCCTGCTGCCAGAGGGCGGCCACCTGCCGGGCCCAAAGCGGGTGTTGCGAAAAGACTGGTCAATGATGCTTTTCAGCTCTCTTGGGCTGTCGGGATAAAACATGCCGGCGACGGCCGGCGGCCTCTTTGTCTGGTTGCTACTGCTCAAGATACTTCCTCGACTAA
>DAINRX010000069.1:0-8129 GCA_036741635.1 Nitrososphaera sp. | reverse complement strand
TCTATTTGCTACTCTTGTAGTATTGCTTCACATGCTTTTCCTTTATCTTGGTCAGCTCGCCTTCAGGCAGAGTCGACAGCACTTCCCACGCCCTGCCGAGCGTCTCGTCAAGCGCCCTGTTCTCGTCCGGCGCCTGCTTTAGGAAATGCTGCTCAAACATGTCGCCGGCGTCAAGGTATTTCAGGTCGACGCCTGTCAGCCCCGCCCTGCCGACGATTTCTGCAAGCGCCCTGACTTCCTGCGCCCTTGAATAAGCGTCATACAGCTGGTTGCCGACTTCCATGTGGTCAGACCTTGTTTTTCCTTCGCCCACTCCGTCCTTCATGAGCCTTGACAGCGACATGAGCACGTTCACAGGCGGGTAGATGCCCTTTCTGAACAGGTCGCGCCCGAGCACTATCTGGCCCTCGGTGATGTAGCCTGTCAGGTCAGGGATCGGGTGGGTGATGTCGTCAGCAGGCATTGACAGGATCGGCACCTGCGTCACGCTGCCGTTCTTGCCCTTTACCCTGCCCGCCCGCTCGTAGTTGTTTGCAAGGTCTGTGTAGAGATAACCTGGATAGCCCTTTCTGCCGGGCACCTCTTCCCTCGCAGCGCTGATTTCTCTAAGAGCTTCGGCATAGTTGGTCATGTCTGTCAGGATTGCCAGCACGTGCATCCCAAGGTCAAACGCAAGGTATTCTGCCACTGTCAGCGCCACTCTGGGCGTGATGATCCTCTCGATTGCCGGGTCGTCTGCAAGGTTGAGGAAGAGCACCGAGCGCCTCAGCGCGCCAGACTCTTCGAGGCTGCGCTTGAAGTACTGCGCTTCAGAGTACTGCACGCCGATTGCCGCAAACACCACGGCAAAGTCTTCCTTTGTCCCCACTACAGACGCTTGACGCGCGATCTGCGCTGCCAGGATGTTGTGGGGCATGCCAGAGCCGGAGAATATCGGAAGCTTTTGGCCCCTCACGAGCGTCAGCATGCCGTCAATCACTGAAACGCCAGTCTGGATAAACGAAGTCGGGTATTCGCGCCTTTCCGGGTTCATGGGCTCGCCGTTGACGTCGAGGAACTTGTCAGCTATCGGCTCTGGAAGCCCGTCGTTTGGCCTCCCAAGGCCGTCAAACACCCTGCCTAGCAATTCCTGCGACACCGGCATCTCCATCGTCTTGCCAAGGAACTTGGCCTTTGTGCCGGTGATCGTAAGACCTGTGGTGCCTTCAAAGACCTGCACGATTGCCTTGCCAAAGCCCACCTCAAGGACCTTGCCTAGCCTGCGCTCGCCGTCTGCAGTCTGGATTTCAACAAGCTCGTCAAACGATGCTTTCGTAATGCCATCGATTACCATCAGTGGGCCCTTGATCTCTGCCACCTTTGTGTATTCTACTCCGACCGCTTCAGGCAACGACCTTCACCTCCTCTTCTGCCGATCCAGCAGCAGCAGCAGCTGCCTTGCGGAACTGGTCGTCTATCTGCTTATCTAAGTTGTCCAGCTTGGCAAGCTGATCCTCAGGTATCTCGAACTTGGCCTTGAGCAGCGCCGGGATTATTGGCATCGCCCTGATGTCTGCAAGCGGAGTGCCAGCCTTCAGTGCCTTGAGCGCCTCCTTATGGAACTTGACCATCAATTTCACGAGCTTAACCTGCTTTTGCGGGCTGCAATAGGTGTCTACCTTGTCAAACGAGTTCTGCTGCAAAATGCCTATCTTGACCATCCTTGCCACTTCGAGCACAAGCTTTTCTTCGTCTGGCAGGGCCTCGGGACCAAGCAGCCTGACAATTTCTTTGAGCGTGTCTTCCTTTTGCAGGACCTGGTACGATTCTTGCCTAAGGTCGTACCATTCTCCTGTGACATTTTCCTTCCACCACTTGCTGACATCTTCAAGGTAGCCCGAGTAGGACTGCATCCAGTTGATTGACGGGTAGTGTCTTGAATACGCAAGCCTTGTGTCAAGCGCCCAAAAGGTCTTGATGAACCTGATCGTGTGAGTGGTCACCGGCTCGGTAAAGTCTGCGCCTGACGGCGACACTGCGCCTACCAGCGTGACAGAGCCTGCCCTGTTTGGAGAGCCAAGCGCCCTGACCCTGCCTGCGCGCTCGTAGAACTCTGCAAGCCTTGATGCCAGGTACGACGGGTAGCCTTCTTCTGCAGGCATCTCTTCAAGGCGGCCTGACATCTCCCTGAGAGCCTCGGCCCACCTGCTCGTCGAGTCTGCGACAAGCACTACGTCGTAGCCCATGTCGCGGTAGTATTCTGCCATCGTCACGCCTGTGTAGATAGACGCCTCCCTTGCCGCCACCGGCATGTTGCTGGTATTTGCGACAAGGACCGTCCTCTCCATCAGCGGCCTGTTTGAGCGGGGGTCAATAAGGTGCGGGAACTCGACAAGCACTTCAGTCATTTCGTTGCCGCGCTCGCCGCAGCCAATGTATACCACGACTTTCGAGTCGGCCCACTTTGCAATCTGGTGCAGCGTCACGGTCTTGCCAGTGCCAAACCCGCCCGGGATTGCGCCGGTTCCTCCTTTTGCAATCGGAAAGTAGGTGTCGATGACGCGCTGACCTGTCACGAGCGGGACCGTTGGGTCGTATCGCTCTGCATATGGCCTCGGCCTTCTTACCGGCCACTTGTGATACATCTTTAGCTGCACTTTTTCGCCGCCTTTCTCAGTGGTAGCGATAATGTGATCGAGGTCATAGTCGCCCTCGCTGGCAATATCGGTAAGCTTGCCTCCGGAGTGGTTTGGCGGCACAAGGATGCTGTGGGTCAAGAGCGGGGTTTCTTCGACCCTGCCAAGGACCGAGCCGGGGCCTACCTCTTCGCCCTTTTTCGCGCCGGGCTTGAACTTGTACTTCTTTTTCATATCGACCGGGGTGGTCACGACGCCCCTGCTGATGAAAGCGCCTGATTTTGCAGCGATCTCGTCCAGCGGCCTTTGAATGCCGTCGTAGATCCTGCCAATAATGCCCGGGCCCAACAGCACCGAAAGGGGCTGGCCGGTTCCGGTGACGGGCTCGCCCGGCTTCAAGCCAGATGTCGACTCGTATACCTGAATGAATGCCACGTCGCCAGTTAGCCTGATGACTTCGCCAATAAGCTTTGAATCTCCTACCTCGACTGTCTCGTACATTTTTGCTGCAGACATGCCGTCTGCCTTGACTGCCGGGCCGCTAACCCAGACGATTCTCCCTTTTGCTACCATGTCTCTTCTATGCCTCTCCTCTCAGCATCTGGGCAATGTTTTTCCTTATTAAAGGTTTGAGTCTTTCAATGCGAGAATCAATTGTGTTGTCATAGGTCATGGTGCCGTCGGCAGACTTGACCCTGATTCCTCCAATGGCTTCGATGTGCTGGTCAGATACCTTTGCCTTTATCCTCGGGTTCTTTTTCTGCAGGTCAGCTAGTATCTTGCTCACCAGCTCGGCGTCGTTCCTATTGCACTCGACGACAACCTCGTCGGAGCCGACTGACGAGACGCTCTCCTCGACGAGACTGGCCATGAGAGTCCTGTAGCTGTCCTTGCCGCCCGAGGCCGCAAGCTTTTTCCTTGCCTCCTCAAAGGCGTTGTTGACAGCGTTCTCTATCATGAGGAGCTCTTGGTTGCGGGCGGCAAGCCTGCTCGACCCCACTATCTGGCGCTTCAGGTTCTCGGCCTGCTTTTTTGCAGACTCGATAATCCTTGTGCGCTCGGCCTCCAGCCTATCGCGGGAAGCTTCAAGGTTGCTCAGCGACTCCTCGTACGCGGAATCTATTTGAGAAATCAATTCCGTCTCTTTTTGTGATAAAACTTTGTTAATTGTGCGCTCTAGAGCAGAATTTGAGCTCATTTGACTTGTTTTGCCCGTCTCGCGTGATTTTAACCTTTTGTCTTCTTCTTAAGTTGCAGTGGCGGCCCTGCCAAGCTTGGAGTCAACGCTTTTTGCAAGTGCCCTGATGCGCCTGAGGTGGCCACCCTCCCAGTACACCTTGCTACAGTCGACGCACTGGAAAAACTCGCTGTGGCACGCCGCGACTTTGTCAGGTATCGCGTTTTTGACCTGCTCCGGCGTTCTTCCTGTCAGCAGCCCATTGCAGATCGAGCAGCGCGACCCTATGCCGTTCAAGTCGATGGAAGTGATGCCGTTCTTGGACAGGATGTGCACCAGGTCTTCCGCGTCGCTTGAGCAGCTGACAAGCACCCCGCGGGTGCCAGCCTTGACTATGCGCTTGAAAAGTTCCTTGTCTGCGGTAAGGATGACCCTGTTCTGGTCAATGCCCATTTTCAGTATCTCGTTATCATGCGTGTGCGCGACGTACAGTGTATCAAAGCCAAAAATGCGGAGCTTGCGGGCAATGCTCCCGAGCATCGCGTCTGCAAGAAATGTCACGCCATTATTGTTATTAGGTGCTTTCAGCACTGGCTTCGCCCCTGCACACTTCGCAGATAAAAGTGCCCTCGTCGTACTGCAAAAGGTCGGACCACTCGCCGCACTCGTCGCAGTACCCGGACACCTTGCCTGCTGGTCTTGCGATGCCCAGCTCGCCCCTTATTATTGCGGCCTTTTCAGAAACGATGTCTACCAGGTCGGGCGTCACTGCAATGACGTCTGAGGACGAAATGATGCCGACAAGGCGGTTCTTGTAAATGACGCCGAGGCGCTTGATGTTGTGCTTTCTCAGGAGCCTGGCAGCCTCGGTGATGCTCTCCTCGCTCTCAATCGTGTGTATGTCTTTCATTACATCCTTTGCCTTTATCTGGCTTGGCTTGGCGTCCTTGACCACGCCGTTTGAAACAATGTCCCAGTCAGTCACAATGCCAACCGGCTTGTCCTTTTCCATAATGACGATGCTGCCGATCTTTTCTTCCTTCATCTTTTTTGCGATATCTCTGACGGTGTCGCTAGGAGACGCGGAAACAACGGGGCTGTTCATGATGTCCCTTACGAGAACCCGCGTCGTCATGTGTGCGTCGGCGTGTTCCCTGACTGGCTTTTTTACCACGCACAGTAATCGGATTTTGGGCTTAATTACCTTTATTCTTCCGCGGCGCCTTCTTCGGCTGATTGCACCGATAGCTGTTGTTGTTGCTGCTCTTGCTGACCCTTTGCTGTGAACGACACCCTTGACTGGCCGGTCGGTAGTGCCCTTACAAAGTCGTCAAGGCTGATCTGCTTTATAGATTCTACAATATCGCTGCTGTCATCATCGTCGCCGGCAGCTTTTACAAATTCTGACTTGACCTTCTTTGCCGCGTTCATAGGATCCATGCCGCCCTGCAGAAGCACCGCGTAAAACATCGACCGCTTCTTTATGGCTTCCTCCGGCCCGCAGACAAGCGCTTCCCTGCCGTTCAGCTGCGCGATCCCGATAGCCAGCCTTATCTCGACTCCTTTGAGATAGCTTCGCTTGCCCTCTATCACGAATGAGCCCTTTGGCAGGAATTGGCCTGTTGGCGCCCCCTTCTTTACCTGCTCGGGCAGCACCCAGTATGCGTCAGCGCTTGAAAGGCTGTCCTTCCATGCCCTGCTGAATGACACGGTCGCCTGCGCGACCTGCTGCAAAGATGGTTCAATCTTGCCTTCCTGCGCGGGCGCAGCAGCGTTCTTGACGATAAAGAACGGCGAGCCATGTACCTCGGCGTGGAACACAATGTCATGCTCTGTCAGATGTTTCCGTATGAGCGCAGAATTGGAAGACGCGTCGCGCCCGCCAATAGCCAGCAGGCCGTCGGTGGTGACGAACCACCTGTAGCGCTCGTACCACTCTTTTGATGTCTGCTTGCGCACTACAACTTTTTTGTGGATGGCGGCGGTCTGACTCTGCAGCTTTTCGATCTGGGCAAGGAGCTTTGCTCTTGCTTCTTCGATGGACGCGTTGCCGCGCTCCATCTCTTTTGCACGTGCAAAGAGCATCGAGCTGACCTTGGCGAGGTTTGGCTGCATCTCTACCTGCTCGCCTGCCACCTCGACGTATTTCACGCCTTTCTCTTTCACAATTGACGCAGAGTTGGCTGCAAGAACGTCATGGAGCTTGCCGTCATCATCTGGATTTTGGGAGGAAAGCGCCATGAGCTCGCCAGCCAGCTTGCGTATCGCAGCCGACTTTTGCATTACCGCCTTCTTGGCCTTGTTCTGCTCTTCAAGGTCGTGCTCGAGCACCGCAATCTGCCTGTCAAGCTCAATGGTCTTGCTGCTGCGACTAATGTCGAGGATTTCGCTGCTGAGCACTTCGTCGACTGCGTCCATGTACGAAGCGGCTTTTTTGATCTCCAACTTGGTCGCTTCCCCAGTTACGATCGGCAGCGCTTCCATCGGCTTGCCGCTCTGCATGATAATGACAGGATCGTAGTTCCTGCCGGTGCTGACGTCGTTCACCAAGTTCTTGACGGTTGCGTAGGCTCTGCTCACTTCGTCGTCCGTCAGCTGCGCGGCCTGCCTGCCCGGCTCGATGCCGGCCCGCTTGGCGACCTCCTCGACAAACTTTTTCGGCATCGAGATGCTGCGCCCGATCCACCTGAGAACGTCGAGGTTCTTGGCCTCGTTTCTCAATGACAATAGCTGATCAAGCGTGACTTCGAAAACGTCGACGCCCCTTGCAGGCGGATAGGCGTACCGCAGACCCACATTGAGAGTCCTGTGCCTGACCTCGATTGGATTGAGGATGGCGACTATCTGCATGCCCTCATCGCATATCACGATGTTGCCGTCGCCAAAGAACTCGCATACCACTATCCTCACCTTGCTGTCCGGGTGCCTGAATTTCAATGAAACAATGCGCTCGCTCCCGGCCTGCTCTACTGACTCGAGCTTGGCACGCTCGAGCTCCCTCTGAGCGGCGCCCTCGAGACTGTTATCTTCAACAGGCTTGAACTTTAGCTTTGTAATCCAGATGCCTCTTATAGAGAGGACGAGCATGATGTCCTCCTGCGTCGGGTGGTGGAGCTTGAGAAGAAGCGAGCTCTTGGTTATGGCATTGATGCTGCTGGCATAATACCCTCCGGTAGCTCTGTTTGCAATCTCGTTTACAAGGTACCGCAGCTCGATGCCGGACAGCTCCATAAGTCAGGATATAGTGGTGTTCCACAAATATTAAACAATTGAAAACAGCCGCAAGGCATTTTACCAGCTGTAATTTAATGACAAAAGGCAACTTTGGACATATTTGAGCGGGTCTACTACATGCGGGCCTTGGTGGGCGTGGCCGCCGGCGCCGTAGCAGGCTTTGTAATCCCAATAGAGGTCGACCAGGTCGCCTCTGTAGGCACGGCCGTCATCATCGCAATCGTCTTTTACATCATATCTATCGGAATAGGCAGGAGCATAGCCAAGGGCGTGCCAAAGGACAAGCGCAGAAAAGTCGCCACCGAGGGCATCGTTCCTTTCATATTCCTGCTGCTCACGTTCATGATCATAGTCTTTACCGCGCTCCACCAGTCAATAGTAATTAGATAAATAAATAGCCGGCAATTCTCATAGATAGCGGCTTGCTGTGGGACTATCGCACTCCGGGCATTCCTGATGAGCTTTTCGAGCGAACAGAAGAGGTGCCGATAACAAAGGAGGACATCCGGGCGATAGCGTTAAGCAAGCTCAGGCTGAAGGAAGGACACTCTGCCATAGACATTGGCTGCGGCAGCGGAAGCATTACGGTCGAGCTGTGCCTCCAGACAAGAGGCACGGTGTATGCAATCGACTTTGACCAGAAGGCTGTCGAGCTAACGAAAAAGAACCTGCAAAAGTTCGGAGCGAAGGCAGAAGTAATTCTTGGCAAGGCCCAGGATGTTTTGCCGAAATTGCCGCAAGTAGATGCAATAATCGTCGGGGGCACGTGGGGTGACACAAGGCAGGTGATCCAGCTGGCAGTTGGCAGGCTGAAAAAGGGCGGCAGGCTCGTCATTGACACGATACTTATCGAGACAATGTACCAAGCGCTTGCAGCAATCAACAAGATGCAACTGGCAGAAGTCGACGTCACGCAGGTGACAATAGCAAAGGCGCGCAAAGTAACAACGGGCACGATGATGCTTGCAAGGAACCCAGTGATGATAATCTCTGCGACAAAAAAGTGATCAGGCAGCTTTTGCAACAATGTTGGCAGCGGCTGCTGCTGCCGCCTTGCAGCTAACGGCTTTGCAAGTTGCTTAAGACTATTCTGGACAATCTAT
>DAINRX010000068.1:6971-8133 GCA_036741635.1 Nitrososphaera sp. | reverse complement strand
GCCGAGTACGCCTTTGCGCTTGCTGCCGTGCCGTTTGTGATGGTCTACATATTTTTCAGGATGCGGAAGTGACGGCACGCCAACACTTAAAAAGCGGAAAAAGGGAATCCTACGGTCGTATATGGCTGCCCGGAAAAATACCTCACGCAAAAAGCGGTTGATGAAGCGCACAAGGCAGAACAGGCCGGTGCCGGCGTGGGTAGTCATCAGGACAAACAGGAAGGTCAGGACCAACCCCAAGCGCAGGCTTTGGCGCAGGTCTGACGTGAACGTAGGTTGATGAGAAAAAATGGCAACAGTTGAAGAAAACCTCACACGCGTTTACACTATCAATCTCGGAAAGGCTTGGCTCACTCCCGAGTACAAGCGCACCGACAGGGTCGTCAACATGATCCGCGAGTTTGCGCAAAAGCACATGAAGAGCGAGGAGATCAAGCTTGACCAGGACCTCAACAGGCAGATATGGTCAAGAGGCAAGACCAACCCGCCGAGAAAGGTGCGAGTAAAGATGGCCAAAGACGAAGATGGCGTGGTCACTGTCTCGCTATACGAGGACTTGCCGGCTGCTACTGCCGAGACAACTGCTATAACTAAAGAAGAAGAAGATAAGAAGCCGGAGGCTGCTGCTGCTGCTGCTGCTGCAGCGGAGACAACAATAGCGGCCGCTGCCGAGGCCAAGCCAGAAGAAGCAAAGGCCGAGGAAAAACCCAAAGCGCCAAGCAAGTAAAAACTTCCCTCAATTTCCTTTTGAGGCGACAACCTCACGACATTCGTTATCTGTCTAATAAAAGACAACATACAATAGGAAATACCTGGCACCATTCTCTCTTATGCTGCAAACTCCCTCTCACAATCGCCAAGTGATAAGTCTTTTATGGAAAAGCAATGCAGCATGACATGAAAGTACGCAGGCATGTACAAGTTTTACCAGCCGTCAGAGCCTCCATGCATCAGCGAAGATGTTGCGCAGGTGTTCTGCTACACTCACAAGATATTCCAGAAATTTGACGTATAAGATAGATCACTACCACGTCTTAACTTCATGAAGTGTGAGTACTGCCGGTGCAAATAATTTAGCTCTGTGACCACAAAGTTGAGCCGGACACTGGATAAAGGCTCCAGGCGCGTTTTAACCAATGTCACTACTAAGTCAAATTTACAG
>DAINRX010000068.1:4116-6871 GCA_036741635.1 Nitrososphaera sp. | reverse complement strand
AGAAAAAGATGAAGGACGTCAAACCTGACGAGAGCAAGCCCTGCAACAGCATGTACTGCAAAAACCTGTCAGTTAGCTAGTAGAGATTTCAAACTTTTGGGAAATGGCAGGTGTCGCACCGGGCATATGTCTCGCCGTCAAGGTGGTTGAAATGCGTGCCGCACGACCTGCACGTGTGGTGGATGTCGTTGTAGCCGTCCGACGCTACAAAGCTGTGGCTTTCGAGCTGCTGGCTCTTGCACACTATGCATCTGCAACCGCAGGATATCATCTGGCAAGTAGTAGTAGCTGCGGCTGGATGTTATAATAACCTATTCGATGCGCGGGATCGCCAGCTGGATGTCCGGCGCAGAGTCCGGCTCGTCCCAGTCAAGCGCGTCCGGGATGATGTCGCCTAGCGGATCGTACCTATCAAACCTTGTCTTCTGGGGCGCAGAAGCGACAAGGTGGACCCGCACGCCGTCAGAGGCTGCCATCGAGGACATCACGACTTCGGTCGTCCCATCTTCCTTGAATATCCCCTGCACGCAGCTCACTAGCTGGTTCAAGGCGCCGACAGAGACCTTGTCCCCGCCCATGACGTACAGCATGGCGCGCCTGATCGAGCTTGCGTCAGCCACACCGTCGTACAGCATTGCGACAGAGTCGCGGAGAGACGACTCTGAGTCGCTGCTTGCCCTGCTGGTACACAGGACGTTCATATCGGATCTGACGCCGGCAGCAGAAGAAATTGAGCCGATTACCTCAACGATGGCGCTGTTTGTTACCTTGAAGCATTCCTCCTTTGAGAGCTCGGGATTGTTGTCAAGGAATGCATCGTTGTCAAGCACGATAGTCGAGTGCGACGCCTCGCGGACACGTCTCAGCGCGGTGCCCGAGTGGAAAATCCTGTCCTTCTCGAACTTGAATGGCATGATGGCAACTGAAATTACTGTGCTTGCCTCTTTTGCCGCCTTGCAAACAATCGGAGCCATCGCGGTGCCGGCCCGCCCTGCAAGGTTTGAGACAATGATAATCGTGGGAAAGCCGCGCGTCGCAGAAGCTATCTCGTCGCAGCGTGATTGCACAAAGGATCGCAGCTTGTAGCTTGACGGGTTGACCCACCCGCCAGAATCAATGAAAATACAACTGCAATTCTCGTTGTTGTTATTTTCAGCCAGATCTTTTTTGTCGTTGCTTATCAAAAGGCACCTGGATCCTATGGCCGCGCTTGTCGCGGTCGCTATCTTGCTTCCGGCGCCGCCGATGCCCACCAGCAGCACAGGATTCTTGATCAATAGATCGTTATCGCTCACGGTCCCCCAAGCTCCCCGTCCACAAGTATACAAGGCTCGTGTTAAAAAACTTTGGTAACTAAACTGAAGCTACGCGCAGTGTAACAAAGTTGAGCTTGTTTTTTTTAAATTATCCTGCCCTTCAATGAAAAGTTGGAAAAATCATATACTTGCACACGCTTTTGGTCGCCAAGCGAAAATTGCGCCGGCGATCCCGGCACTACTACAGGCTTGTACGCATAGTTCCTGCCCTGCGCCACCTTGCCGATTATTTCGTCGACAATGATTTCGCCCTCCCAGCCCTGCCAGAGAGAGTTGCGCTTTTTTGCGATTTTCCTTGCCAGCATGTGGAGTCGTCCCGACCTTTCCTTGGCAACTTGAGAGCTGACGCGCTCGCGTTTCCACATTGCCGATTTTGTCCCTGGCCGGGCGCCATAGCGCGAAGAATTGACGATATCCGGTTCTGCCTTCTCAAGCAGGTCGAGTGTGGCCTGGAAATCGCCCTCAGTCTCTGTCGGAAACCCCACGATCACGTCAGTAGAAATCGTCATCTTGGGGATTTTCTTTCGAAAGGACTGCACTGCGTCAAGAAACGTCCTTGCAGTGTGGCCCCGCTTCATCTTTCTCAGCACCCTGTTGCTCCCGCTTTCGACAGGAATGTGCACGAACTTGAAGAGCTTGTCGTTTTCATGAAATACCTCGACCAGCCTGTTCAGCATCTCAGGCAGGTACATCGGGTTCATCATGCCCAGCCTGATCTTAAAGTCGCCTTCAATCGAGCAGCAAGCCTTCAGAAGCTCCACCAAGTCGGAGCCGATGTCTCTGCCGTAGCAGCCGTTGTCAGTCGAGGTGAGCCACACCTCTCTGCAGCCGCCTTCAACAACGTCCGACCGGATCTGCCTCATGATGTCTCCCATACGGTAGCTGCGAAGCCAGCCCTTGGCAAGCTTTGTCTGGCAGAATGTGCACTTGCTCATGCAGCCGCTCGCTATCTCGACGATGCTGACTACTGGGTTGACCCTTACCCTTGGAATGTTTAGCTTGTCAGATATCGAGTCTTCAAGCGCGACGAACCTGCTCCCCGCAAAGGCAGATCCAACGACGTCGGCGGATCTCTCGATGGAATGTGGCCCTAGCAGGCTTGCCGAGGGGCTCAGCAACTCGACCTTTGGCCTATCTGCCTTTGGCAGGCACCCGGCAACCACCAGCGGCTTACCGGACTCAGTTAGCGACTTTATCCTGCCTACCATCTTGTGCTCAGTCGCGTCCTTGACAGAGCACGTTACGATGAGGTTGAGGGCGCCCTCGCTCTGCTTTGCCGCAATTTCATAGCCGGCGCTTTTCAAAAGCCCGCTTATCATTTCAGAGTCAGCCATGCTCGCAGAGCAGCCGTAGGCTTCTACCCACACCTTTGGCTTGGCGGCAGCATTTCTCCTCAGCATGGGTATCGATTCTATCAGCGACGGCTTGAGCGACCTCAC
>DAINRX010000068.1:0-4016 GCA_036741635.1 Nitrososphaera sp. | reverse complement strand
GAGGACAGGTTCGGGATAACCCAGATTTACCCGACAAAGGATAGTGGCAGGGAATGGTTCGTCAACATGGACGACCCTGAAGTCGGGATATTTGACCCAAGAACAGGCATCGATCAGCAGCCTGACTGGTCTTAGCAGGTGAGCAGAGAGGACAATGGCAAGAATCAGGTCAGGATGAACGTTTACACGCCAGAGGGTGAAGAAGAGTGACAGAACGTCGAGATAATCGGGGCTATGCAAAGGTCATCAAGACCTTGAGTCATGCGTCAAATGATGATTTTGACCTTGACAACGTTCTCCAGTGGTGCGCGCGAAGAGGCGAGGAGCACAGCGACGGCGAGCCCTGTATAGGAACATCTATCAAGGTGCAGCTGCACCTTCACGGCCGCGTAAGGTGAAAAAAAGACAGATCTGGCACACCGGCGGCTATACATTGAACAGCGCAGAAAAGAAACGGCCACGGATGAGCCGCTTGTCACCAAGCGCGACTACAGGAGGTATTATTATGACGGAGAGTGGTTCGGCTTCAAGGTCAAGTTATAATTTACAACATCAACAATGACGAGGCAGTCAAGATGGAGGCATACTTTGACGAGCGCGCAACAAATGAGTGAAAGCTGGTAAGCCAGCTGGTAGACGATGGCGGATGGTACGCCGACAAGGAAAAGTTTGACGATGAAGACTGTGACA
The DNA here is from genome assembly GCA_036741635.1 of Nitrososphaera sp. Taxonomy (GTDB): domain Archaea; phylum Thermoproteota; class Nitrososphaeria; order Nitrososphaerales; family Nitrososphaeraceae; genus Nitrososphaera. The sequence continues at coordinate 3,326 of DAINRX010000068.1, read as the reverse complement.
AGGAAAGAGCCCATGTCCTGACGGAATCAGGCCCCATGGTAGCTTTCAGGTCATACAACATAGAATGGGACTTCAAGAATCTGAGCGTGAGGGAGATCGATTCATCATCAAGCAAGGAGGCAGCGGCGGCTATGACTCAAGAACAATAATAACAGCAGCAGACAGCGGAAACAACGTGGACGGATTTTCCGATCTTCCCGTAACGATAATCATTTTTGTTGTTGTTGTTGTTGTTTTCTATTCTGCGTCCATATCTCTGTCAGTATACTGACATAGGTGGTGATAAGCTCGCCACACTCCCCCATATTATCTCTGTTTTTCTCAAGGTCGTTGCCAAACGCCATCATGAGCGACTTGGGGACCTTCAGGTGCTCGTTCATGTAGATAAGAAGCGAATAGTACATCAGCTTCATGATTTCGTCGCTGTCAGCGTCTTCTTTTATCTTCATGCCCTCCATAACGTTTGACGCTACAAGCGAGAACTGAGGCGACAACAACGCCTTGCTATCCTGATCGCTTGCAAGCCTTATGGCTCCCATGTACAGCAAGTCTTCGACGGCCGACGCCATCTGCTCAAAGCGCTGGCGGTGATGCTCTTCAGACATCCCTGCTACCTGTTGGTCGGCAAGCCTATTTTAGATTGCTTGTATTAGCGAGTGGTAAGACTCCACAAAACTGGCGTCAACGACGCCCTGCACGACGTACGGCCTGCCATCTGATAGCCTGATGTCCATCGCCACCGCGCTGTAAGGTATGTCGAATTGCTCGATCTTGGACTGGTCGTCGGTGTCAAAGAACTTGTCACACCTGCCGCCATCGCAGGAAAAGCCGTAAATTCTGTTAATGCGCCGATAGCCTGAGCCGGCAGCCCTGCCTCCTGCCGATCCTCTCGACTCCTCAACCATCAGGATGAAAATCTCGTTCTTGGCTTGCTTGTCGTCAAGGTAAATGTCGTTTTCCGAGATGACGAGCTTGCGCTGTGGCAGCTGCAGGATGGCGTCGATGATCGAGTCCACTGTATTGATGGAGCGCCGGCTAGCTATATTATTGATCCGGTGCCGCCACCAGTGCGTGAAACAGCGACTGCTTGGCGTTGAGCGTCGAAAACGCCTTTTTCTTGGCAACTGGAACCCTCTTGACGCTCTCTACGGAAGGCAGGCTCTGGTATATCGCCTCGTATCGGTGCATGAAATTATGAGGGGCGAGTTGCCTGCTTGGTCCGTCTTCGTAATAGTCGACGTTGATGACGTGTCTTTTTGACAGGCTGACGAGCCTGCCGGCCACCTGTTCGATTTCGCCGGGCAGTATGTGCAAAAGGACAGATACCGCAAGCACCAAGTCGTATTTCCTGTCAAGCTGTAGCGACTGTATGTCTGACTCTATGAAGCGGATCTTGTCTGACTTCTTGACGTAGCTTTTTGCATTTGCCAGCTGCTCAGGCGACATGTCCATTGCTACGTACTCCTTTATGTCTGGGAAATTTGACAGGACAAGGTCCGAGATCCTACCAAAGCCGCACCCGATCTCAAGGACAGTGGTTGGAAAGGGCGATATTGTTTTGAGGTAGTCCAGAAGCACATCTTCCTGAAGGCGCTTTTCCGGGTCGTACTTGAACTGCTCCTTGTACACCTTGCCACGGGCAAGCCAGTATTCTCTTGGGTTGTAGTCGGCTGAAGAGGCTACCACTTGCGATATCCATCTGGAATTCCCAGTTTTCTTGATATGGATTTGCGAAGCGAGTTCCGGTGGAATGATCTCTAGCAGAATCCGAGTTAATTCATAAAAGCAACAGGGGCGTTTCTTTAGACGTATACGCATGAGCAATAATGATGCTTTTTCTCTATCTCCAGTCATCAAGCCTGTTTTCATAATGGGGGCGCCGGGCTCTGGCACTACGCTCCTGTATGACGCGCTCTGCACACATAAGGACCTAGCGTACGTCACGCTCAACATGCTCAGGGCAGGGATACACAAGCACGGCAGGGTTGTCGGCGACAAGAGGACGGCGCTATTCAGGGTGCAGAACCTGTTTCATCGTGACCAGGCTTCCAGCGTCCCACATGAGGCAAACGCCTTCTGGATAAAGTATTTTGGCACATACAACTATTTGACGGAAAATGACTTTACGCCCACGATGGCGGCTTATTACAGAAAGAATGTTCTGGCTGTGCAGAACATCTGGAAGCGGCCCCGGTTCATAAACAAGAACCTGCAGCACTGCGTCAGGGTCAGGATACTTGGCAGGATTTTTCCAGACGCAAAATTCATTCACATAATCAGGGATGGGAGGGCTGTCGCGTACTCGATCCTGAACAAAAAGGGCGAGGCAAACCCCACAATGTTCCTGCTCAGCCTGAAAAAGATTCTGGGCGACAAGTACGAGCCCGAGCGCTCCGAGCTGTTCAATTACGGAAGCGCGTGGGCGGAGCTAGTCAGGAAGGCAAAGGAGGCAGGCGCCTTTGGGCCTGACAGGTATTACGAATTGAGGTACGAGGATCTGATAGCCCGGCCCTACGATGAAATCAAGAGGGTTGTCGAGTTTTGTGAGCTGGACTGGTACGGCAGGTTTGAAGAGAGCATCCCAAAAACCAGCAACATGAACACAAAGTGGAAGCAGAACGCAAGCGACGATCAAAAGAAGGATCTGGAAGAATCTACGCTTGAGCTCAGGCAGACCCTTGGCATAGTCTAAACATAGACAAAGTGTGTCTTTTTTTGCCTTGCCATTCTCCTGCACTCGTCTGCGCACGCACGGCATGTCTGCGCGCATTTCTGGCAGTGATCTACCCTGTGCCTTTCGCACTCTCTGGCACAAGCCTCGCAAATGTCGGCGCACAGGTTGCAGAACTGCTTTGCAAACCGGCTGTCCATCGACATCAGCGAGGCCGAAGTCCAGCAGACGGACGCGCATTCCCTGTTTATCTGGGCGCAGGTTGCCATCATCTTTACGTCCTGCTCTTTAAGGTCCGACGTGGCGCATAACTCGCAGGCCTCGGCGCACCGCATGCAGGCGTCGATGCAGCTTTGCCATTTTGAATTTTGAAGAGCTGCGGCACTAGCCATGGCTGGCTTCGTACTGCATATGCTATTTACGAAGAAGCTAATTATTTTCAGTGCTTGCTGCCTGCAAACCATTATGCAGCGCTTTCACTGATTGCCAGCGGCAGCAGCTTGCTTGCGTAGAGGTAGTCAAGTATGGCATCAGTACTTTTTTCAACCGTCTGGCTTTCGGTGTCTACCATCAGCTCTGGAGCGTCAGGCGCTTCGTACGGGTCGTTCACCCCAGTAAAGTTGCTGATCTCATTTTTCCTAGCTTTCTTGTACAT
>DAINRX010000067.1:0-8168 GCA_036741635.1 Nitrososphaera sp. | reverse complement strand
GGAGCAGCGGAAGACTGAATACAACAGGATCAGCAGCTGCCGGTCATGCGGCGGCAAACTTGTCGTGACCAGAACCTGCCACCACTGCGGCGAGACGGTGGTGTGGTACTGCGCAAGCTGCTTCAGGTGTACGATTGCGTGCAGCTGCAGCTGCGGCTCCCTGCTCGGGCACGGCGCCGGGAGCGGGTTTGCGTCAAACATCAAGCTGACGTTCCGGTCGCTTGCGTCAGGCATCAAGAGGCTGCCAACAACCCTGTACAGGGAATCAAATGCAGGCGGCATAATAAGGACGAGCCTTGTAATCTTGGTCACCGCGGAAAGCGCGTGTATACTGGTGGCTGCGACGGTCAACCTGCTGATGTACCAGTATTCGGTGATGCTCGCAATCTCTCTGGCGCTCTTGGCCGGCACTCTTTTACCGTGGCTGTTCTAGCAGCATATAAATCAGCAAAGGCCATGCCAGTAACAGAATAATAAATGGTTCTGTTCTTCACAAGCCCAATAGGGCTTGGGCATGCAACGCGGGACATTGCAATTGCCGAGAAGTTGAGAACCGACATTTTGTTTGTGAGCGGCGAGGGCGCTTCAAGCCTTTTAACAAAGAAGGGCTTTAATGTGCTCGACGTTTACCGGCCGGAAAAATTCATCGTGGAATCGGGCGAGCTCCAGCACTCGTTCAAGTGGCTGATGAATTACTATTCATACTACAAAAGGTGCAAGGTGATTGCAAAGGAAATTCTGGACAAGCACAATGGGCTCATAGTGAGCGACGAGGATTTTGCGTCAATCGCGGTAGGAGAGGAAATGAAGCGCAGATGCGTTCTTATCACAGACATCACCGAGACGCATTTCACAAGCGGCCCGGCCTCAATGATAGAGAAAAAGATGAACAAGTCGATGCAAAAGATGATGCAGGCATGCAATTATGTGATAATTCCTGACGTCGGCGATGACAAAGATAACGTCAGGCACGTGGGCCCGATAGTCCGGCAGGCAAGCGCCGACCGCGACACTCTGCGCAGGCGCTTTGGCTTTGCAAAAAGCACGATTGTCGTGAGCGTAGGCGGGACCGACGCCGGCCGCTACCTCATAGAAAAAACGATAGAGGCGCACCGCAGGCTACAGGGCAGGGAGCTGGACGCAGAACTCGTCATCGTTTCCGGCCCGTCGCTAAAGATGCCCGACTCGCCGGGCCAATACCGCAACCTTGGCTTTGTCGACAACCTGCACGAGCTGATATACGCGGCCGACCTCGTCATCTCGCTGGCTGGAAGGTCCACGATAGACGAGTCGATAGCGTATGGCACGCCTGGAATTTTCATACCGATAAAGAACCACTTTGAGCAGGAAGCCGGCGCCGCGCGTATGGGATACAAGTACGACGACATTTTCTGGCTCGAGTCGCTCATTGAAGAAAAGCTGGGCCGCAGGAGCAATGCAGTGTATGCGGGCGGGGCGGAAAGTGCTGCCAAGATAATTTCTAGCTTGGGTAATTGATTTAGCATAGCAGTTCCTACGTTTCATGTGGCTGCGCGCACCTACGCCATCATAGGAGCAGGCATCATAGTAGCTGCTATTGCGATAATTATTTCTGTGTTTTCATTCTCTGCTTCTATTGCTGCTGCTCCACAACTGCAGCAGCAATCACCCTACTGGACTGAAGGCAGCCCGATGCCTACCCCAAGGACGGAAGTCGCCGGCGCTGCAGTCGACAGCAAGATCTACATTGTCGGCGGCTTTGACGAAATAGGCCGCGCCGTTTCGACAGTTGAAGTCTATGATCCTGTCGCTGACAATTGGAGCACCGTAGCGCCGCTGCCGCAGCCACTGCACCACACAGCCGCCGCGTCGCATGAAGGCAAGCTGTACGTGGTCGGCGGCTACCTGCAGGACAACATGCCAAGCGACAAACTCTTGATTTATGACCCGGCGTCAAATGAGTGGCAGGAGCTTGCTTCGATGCCCACCGCGCGGGGAGCTCTCATTGCCGGCTTTGTGAATGGCACGCTCTATGCAGTCGGAGGCGTCAACGCCAGCTTTAGCGCTCCAAGCGGCCCAGTCACAACAAACGAGGCTTATGATCCGGAAACCGACAGCTGGTCGCAAAAGGCGCCCATGCCAACGCCGAGGCAGCATCTCGCCTCGGCAGTCTATGACTGCAAGCTGTACGCCATTGGGGGAAGGATCGATAGCCTGACGTCCAACCTGGACGCAAACGAGGCATATGACCCTGCGCAGGACAGCTGGGCAGAGCTCCAGCCGATGCCGTCAAAGAGAGGAGGGCTCGCTGCAGCGGCAACCTCCAGCAACGGCGGCATCTATGTCTTTGGAGGCGAAAGCCCAGCCGGCACGTTCAGGAATAATGAAAGGTACAGCCCTGACGGCGATGCATGGGAGCCGGCGCCTGACATGCCAAATGGGCGCCACGGGCTTGCAGCAGTAGCCGTCGGCAGCGAAATTTACGTCGTAGGCGGCGGGCCGGAGCCAGGACTGACTGTAGGCGATTTCAACCAGATATTCCATACTCCTTACGCAGTGAGATAATGAGTTTGTAGAGAACTGGTTTAACAAGATAGGACAAGTATGCTGAGAAGATAGCCAAAGGCTCAAAAGCAACTGGGTTGCATATGCTATATCGTGGAGATGAACAATGATGGCAAGGGCAATAACAATAACAATTGCACTCGTTTGTCAAACTCTCCATAGCCTCGCTACATAGGGATTATGGCAGGCCTTGCAGTGCTGGGACTGGCATTTTACACAATAACTATGAGAGAAGGAATGACAATCATGAGTACTCCTCCTTTTGCTCCTTCTGATGTTTATATAATTACAACTGCATTCTTTTGGACACTGATCGCTCTTTTGTCAATTGGACTGTTTGCGCTGCTTAAGAATTTGCGGATAGGAGCGTACTTTGCATTCCTGGCATTAGTTGCATCATTATTTGCTCCGTATGATAACCAAAGTGAGACTGCCCCGCTCACTGTCGTATGGTGGCTAGCTATACCAAATGTCATGGTAGGAACATTGCTTCTAAAGACATTCAGTACGCTTTCACCTGCAAATGCTGGAATAGTAATGATGAAGAGATAGGATGCATATCATAGTAGTATACATCCTAAAAGCACTTCTCCTGAGCTATTAGAAGTTGGATCTTGGGAATTCAACTGTCTCTATTGCGGTTAGCGATTCCTGTTTGTGGATTCGTCTGCATAGAACTGCTATATCGCATGCCGCTTTCCACTTAATTATTACATCAAATCTTCCGGCTTTTCTTCATGGCCACACTGCTGGCAGCGGTAGATCTTGAAGCCGATGTGCACCATCTTGCAGCTGCATCGGATGCAAATGTCATCATCATCGTCGTCGCCGCTCAATTTATTCAGCACAGTCGCATTCACAGGGATATTTATGAGATTCCCCTCTGCGATTTCCCCATCTTTAATATAGGGAATTGCTAGCAACTAGCCTTCAGAGAGAGACACTGCTAAATGACTTCTATCACAGTTGCCAAGTTCGGTGGCAGCGCCCTTGGTGTAGAGGGCGCCATGATCCCAAAGATCATCAACAGGATAAAGCAGCTGCAGGAGGAGTCCAAAGCAGTTACAGTTTTCTCGGCGCCGCTCATTGACTACGAGGGCAAGGTGAGCTCCATGACCGACGTGGCTATCAAGATCGGCCGGAGCTACGCGTCTTCAACTCCTGTCGAGATAGAAGTGCTGAGGGAGGTCTACGAGCGGATAGCGGGCAAGTACCTCGGCAGCGGCCACCAGAAAGAAGAGTTCCTTGACAGCCTCGACAAGTTTTATCGGCAGGTGATAATTTCGCTCAAGCAGGCCGCGGAGAACCGGCGCTTTGTCGATGTGATACGCTCGCGGACGCTTGCGTACAGCGGCGAAGTGACGATGTCGTACCTGATGGACTATGTGATGCAGAGCGCCGGGATAAAGTCGTCGCACGTGTCGATAGAAAAGTGGCCGATAATCACCGACGACAACTTTGAAGCCGCCAACTTTATGGCAAACGAGTCAAAGCAGAGCGCCGGCCACCTCATCGACCTGATAGAGCACAGCAACGTGGTCTCGATGGGAGGCTTTATCGGCAAGACAGTCGACGGGCTAGAGACGACGTATGAGCGCGGAGGCTCTGACAGGACGGCGGCAGATGTTGCGATTTTGCTCAACGACAATTACAATGTCAAGATAGACTTTGAAAAGGACAGCGCTGTCCTGAGCGCGGACCCGAGGATTGTAAAGGATGACCTAGAGTTCATACAGTACTTGTCGTACAACGAGGCCAAGCTTGCAGGGATGTTTGGCATGAAGATACTCGACCCGATTGCGATCAAGGAGATAGACGACAATAACCTCGACATCCCCATTGTAATAACGGACATGGCCAAGCCGGGCAGCAGCGGAGTCACAGTAATCCAGAGAAAGCTGCCAGAGGACGCCGGCAAGGTCAACCCGATAAAGATAGTGACCGGCAAAAAGAACTGCGCGATGGTGCGCATGGAAACCATCGCGGCATCGCACCTTGTGGCGGCGCTCGAGCGCGACAGGCAGTATCACGATTTCGTGAAATTATCGCCTTACATGATTGACGACACCGAAATGACCCGCCTGCTATTCCTTGACGCCGACTACGTTCGGAGGCAAGAGAGGCATATCAGGGCATACTATCCCAAGGCAGACATCGTCTATGGCAGGGGCGTGGTAACACTCATTGGAGATGAGATGTGGCGGGTGCCCAAGATAGCGTCAACTGCCAGCAGCACGGTGAGCGAGCACGACATCAACATCCTCAACCTCGACGCGCAGGAAGAGACGTCAAGGATCCTGATAGTGGTCGAGGACAAGGGCAGCAGCGTTGCAGATGCGGTAAAAGCGATACACTCTACAAGGACCAAGATCCGCAGCAGTGGAATGAGCAAATAGATGACTACGACAACGACGGAAGGCAAGATCTGGCTCAACGGCTCGCTCGTCGATCACGACGACGCCAAGATCCATGTACTGACGCATGGCCTTCACTACGCCACGGCCGTCTTTGAAGGCATCCGCTGCTACAGGACAGTGAACGGCGGCAGCGCCATCTTTAGGCTGGGCGACCACGTCCAGCGGCTGCTAGACAGCGGTAGGATCTACTTTATGGATCTCGGCTACACAAAGCAGCAGCTTGAAAAGGCGGTAATAGAGACGGTCAAGGCGAACAGGATGGACGAATGCTACGTCCGGCCAATCGCCTACTACGGCTACGGTAAGATGGGCGTCAACCCGCTGCCAAACAAGGTCTCGGTGGCGATTGCAGCGTGGAAGTGGGACGAGTACCTCAAAAGCGACGGGGCGGCGGCGGACAACAAGGGAGCCCGGCTGATGGTCTCGTCGTGGACAAGGATAGACATAAAGTCGCTCCCGATGCACGCCAAGGCTACTGCCAACTATGCCAATTCCGCGCTTGCGCGCGTAGAAGCGATAAAGGCTGGCTTTGACGAGGCGATAATGCTCAACTCTGCCGGCATGGTAGTCGAGGGAAGCGCCGAGAACATTTTCATAGTCAAGGACGGCGTGCTGGCAACCCCGCCGCCGACATCGGGCGCACTCAACGGCATAACGAGGGATAGTATAATGGCGATAGCAAAGGAGAACGGCATAGCTTGCCAAGCGCGCGACATTTCACGCGATGAATTGTACACTGCAGATGAGGTGTTCCTCACAGGGACGGCAGCAGAGGTCAAGCCTGTCGGCGAAATAGACAACAGACTGGTAGGCGACGGCAGGGTGGGCAGGATGACAAAAGAATTGAAATCAATGTTCGCGGCCGTGGTTCACGGCAAGGACAAAAAGTTCAGCAAGATGTGGCTGACGCCCATCAACTGAGCAAGATCGCCTATAACCATAAAATGTATTGCAAGGTGCACGGGCAGCGCTCCTGCAAGGTACCAGCCGATTACCTTCGCGTCCAGCTTCTTTTTTGCAAAATACAGTGCGACAAGCCCCGATGCAAAGATGGCGGCATGTATCGCGCCCTGCACGAGTATTGGCTGGTAGTTGTATGCAAGGTAGAGCGCGCTTGCCGCGCCCGCAACAACTCCAATCAACAGAACCTTCAGCATAATATCTTGCTGCCTAGCCTTGCTATTTCTTTTTTGACACTGCTTTTCACCCGATTTTTCAGCAGTGTCTGCCGCAGAATTAACAGTACCCGTCTGATGCTAGCCTACCATTGCACCACACGCTCTATCTGCTTCAAGTAATGGTGGGTGGGTCTTTTCAAGCCTTGGACAGCCAACCTCTTGAAAAGAAGGCAGAAAGTGTTGTCCCAATCTGTATATCCAAAGAAAGACGCCTTATATTCGTGGATATATGGCAGTAGCGAGTCACACGTCTGGAATAGTGATAACAGCGTTCATAATTGCCGTTGCTGTAAGCATTGGCTACTATCAATTTGTCTACATTCCCGAAGCAAGTAGGAGGCCAGTCCTGCCGCAAGAGGTATTGGAGCCGGAAGAAACCGTCGAGGTCTCTATTGTTGAAGGCGCTGCCAATCCTGATAATGGCAGGTTCTTTGTCCCAACAGATGTCCGAGCCACCATGGGAGTCAGCAACAGGGTAGTCTGGACAAGCGACGACACGGTTCCACACACAGTTACGACAGATGATGGCTATCAGGATCCATACAGCGGACTGTTTGACTCGCGCGAGCGCCCAGAGGAAGAAGGCGGGCCTTTCGTGATGCCCGGAGAGGAATATGAATTTCTATTCACGCAGCTTGGTGAATATTCATACCATTGCGAACCACACCCGTGGATGACTGGCATAGTTCGGGTCGTGGAGAGCTTTGCCTAGGTCATCAGCAGGCGATTGTGCTACCAATTGTTAAAAAAGTGCCATTTGCAAACACTGCTCAATCTTCGAATGATCACGTGAAAATTCATGCTCAATATCGCTAGCAATCACCCGCAGATTTAACAGCGTAACTTTCTTTTATAATACTTGGCGCTTGTCCTCTAATAACACCGACAGAAAATTAAAAGGTAGATCAGCGGCCACAAAACAACTGACACACAGCTATGAAACAGGCAAGCAAGCTCCCCATTTTGGTAGAAATGGCGAAATGACATTTTTGGCGAATTGGCGGTTTTGACAACTAGCCATTATGACAGAACGACAGAAATGCTAGAACGTCTTTTTCTCTTCTTCTTTCTTGTGGCTCCCCCTAACCAGTAGAAGATAGCCTGTGATAAATCCCATTATCGCACCATAAATTATATGGAATGGAACAGCACCTGCAAGCACTGTAGATGCTACATCAAGAGCTCTATTTTGAAGAATGATTTGATCTGTCCCTGGCGGGTGAATGCTTGCAAGAAATCCTATCAGTGACTGTTCTACCTGAAATCTAGTTATTGGAATGAACAAGAGTGAGAAAGAGATAAAGCCAGCTAAAATTCCTACCAGTGTACCCTTGCCTAAACTTGTAATGTTGAATGCTCCAACAATCGCAGTAATGTAACCAAAGACTGTTCCTATTAAAGTGCCTGTAACCAAGTGCATACCAATACCAAAGTACAGAGCATAAGGCATGCCAAGACCTGCCATTGTAAGTCCAATTATAGAATAAAGCGTACCTGAAGGGAATCCTAAGGCCATATCTCCTGCAAATATTAGCCCCACAAGTACCCACGCTGCAATAAAGCCTGCAAGCGCACCAGATAGCAAAGACTTCTTGCGGAACCTATATTCTGCCATGTCGCGAGCCTTGTACTCTTGCTTCTTTTCTTTTTCTCTCTCTTGCTCTTCCTGTGTTAATTCATGATCTTCTCTCTTACGTCTAGGTACTAGAAGTACAAGTACAAGTATAAGAACCAAAGATATTGCTGGAATAGCGATTTCAACTGATGGCTGCGAGCCCTGTCTATCAGGGTTCAACAGATATGGGGTAAGCGAGAATACATAGACTACTGCTACAAGCACAGCAACTGCAATGATTGCAACCTTTGTTCTTGCCCCCATTACACTTTATGTTTATCCATCATATGTAATAAAAGCAGTAAATTTCAAAAAAAGCCTTAGCAGTGTGTATGTATGTATGTAATAGTAGCATCAAAGTTACCAAAAGGGTAAAATCTTACCATTTGGACAAACGAGCAATTCACGAAATCC
>DAINRX010000066.1:0-8495 GCA_036741635.1 Nitrososphaera sp. | reverse complement strand
GGGGCTGAAGACGGCTGAGGTGAGCCTGCAGGAAAGGGAAGAGATAGACAAGCTCATGGCGGAGCGCAACAGACTACGGGGAGAGAAAAAGTTCAAGGAAGCAGACGAAATAAGGGATAGGCTGCTAGAGCGCTCTGTCGAACTCTTGGACCACAGGGAAAGAAGGACTGTCTGGGTCAAGAGGGAAAGGACAGCGTAATTTCGCTTGTTTGTGCAACAAGATGCACTCCCGGGCCAATGAGGTAGCTTGACATCAGAATCATGCGGGTAATGAAGATATTTGAGAGCAAGCATATGGGCTCAATCACAGTCTCCGAGGACACTCTCTTGCTTGGAGAGGTTGTCGGCGACGTCATTCTCAACAGCGGCCATTTGGAGCTCAAGGGCAAAGTACTTGGCAACCTCTACGTGCGCAAGGGCACGTGCAGGGTGCTCGGCATAGTCCGCGGCAACCTCGAGAATGAGAAGGGCGACGTGGCGGTGATCTTGGCACCGGCCCCGCTTGCGATAGAGGAGATGGGGCCGTCTGTCAAGCCTATTTCCAATATCTACCTTTTTGTCTTTGAGCATCCTTGCCAGCTCCCCTGTAGTACTACCAGCAAATTCAGTTACCTTGACAGCCACGCCGTGCTTTGAAAACAGGTTCAGCTGATCTGCAAAATGTAATGTGGAAAAATGAATGTCAGGGATGATGACACCAAGAGCTACTATACTATCAAGTCCTTTCACGGGCCGTCATGTTTTTCCTGCCTTATCTTTTCCAGATCTTTCTGTAACAGCTCGATGGTTTTCGGTATCTCTTTCTCTGCGCATTTCAGGCAGATTTGCTGGAGCGACAGCGGGTAGGTAAAGTATTTCTCGTTAAGAGCGATGTCGCGCTTGCACGACACACACTTTTTAATCTTGTAGGGGTCGGTGTTCTTGATTATCAAATCAAACCTCGACTACTTCGCCCTGATCCGGCGCGTGTGCGTCATAGCCGTACTTTTCCCTTATCTCTTCAGCAAACTTGACGCACGAGGGTCCGTCGCCGTGCACCGTCAGCACCTTTGGGTTACCCTTAACGCGGTCCAGAATCTCGAACAGCTCGCTTCTGCTGTTGTGGCCAGAGAACTCGAATTTCTTTACGTCGGCATAACACTTTCTTACCTTGCCGTCAAAGTTGGCCACCCTTTTTTCAAGGAGCATCCTGCCCGGCGTCCCTTCCCCCTGGTACGACACGATCGCAATGCCATTCTTGTCGCTTGCCGCAATCTGCTGCGTGTAGAACACGGCAGAGCCGCCTGCAAGCATGCCTGCCGGCGAAATTATGGCGCAAGGCTCGTTGACTACCTTGCGCCGCCTGCTCCAGCCCTGTACCCATTCTGCCTCGCCTATCGCCTTGCGGAACTGGTCGGCATCTCTGAGGAACGCGGGATGCCGGCTCATTATCTGGTTGGCCTTGAGCGCCATACCGTCCATCACCACCTTGTGCTTAAAGTTGTAGGCCTTGAGCACGCTTGCTATTTCCTGCGCTCGCTCGACTGAAAACGACGGTATGAACAGCGTCCCTCCCCTGTCGATTACTTCGTACGCAAACTCGATCAGCTCTCTTTCTGATTGTTCGCGGGGCACCTGCTCTGTCTGCGAGTAGGTGCTCTCTATTATCATCATGTCTATCTCGCCAAAGTCAAGGTCCGCCGGGCGCAACAGCTTTGAACCCCTTGTGTTGATGTCTCCCGTATAGAACACCTTCTTGCCATCGTGTTCGACAACAACTGTCGAGCCGCCGACCACGTGCCCCGACTCGTAGAGCGTCACCCTGGCATCATTTACCATGTGCGGCTCCCTGTACTGCAGGTTCTTCGAGCTCTTGAGCATCGTCATGACATCGATGTATTCAAACGGCAGGTAAAACCCGGAGAGCTTTATCATGTCCTCTATCAAAAGCTCAGAAAGCTCAAAAGTCGGCAGGGTCGCAAGGGCGGGAATGTCAGTCGTCCCTGACAGATAGAGAGAGGGGACAAAGCCGGAATGATCTAGGTGCGCGTGAGTGATGACCACTGCGTCGACTTCCTTTGGCTTGACGTGCATCGGGAAGATTGGCTCACGCTTGAGCAGGACGCCATAATCCATCAGGATGTTTGTGTTGTTGCAGTTTACAAGAAACGCCGAGCGGCCTACTTCTTTGGCAGCTCCCATAACCTTTACTTTCAATTTATTATTCTACTGTTAAAGCTCTTAACAACACTTGTTTTAAATCTTGCTAATTGAAATGCACCTGCCACAGCGGCTCGGGGGCCGCCGGGTTTTCCAGCTTCTCCAGATACCTGTAGCCGCACTCGTCAAGCACGCCTTCAAAGTCGTAGCGGTCTAAAGGCGACTCTTTTTCAAGCTGCTTTTTAATTGCATCCCTGATGGCGTCGACCCTGTCCGGCCTTGCATATACGTACCACATGTTGTGCGCGCCGCGCATCTTGGCAAGCTCTGCACGCCTGCCCTCAGGCATCTTTGTGTAGTGCCTGTTCATTACCTCGGTGTTGACGTCTTCCCACGATGGCGTCCTCCACCACGTGACACGGTGTAAGCTGTGACCGTCAAACTCGGCCGCAAGGCTGATGCCCTGATCAAACGTCGTGACGATGACATCGGTGCTGCGCGCGACTGGGTCGCGAAAGTCCTGCCCCGGCTCCATCCAGCCAACGAAGATAATGTCGTATTTCTTGTCTATCCAGTGCGCGTCGGCGATCCTGATGTAATCTGGCTTGGCGATGCCAAGGCCGTAAAAGATTCCCGCGTCCTTTTCGATCCCTTCTGCGCTTGGGAGGAACTCTCTGATGCGCTCTAAAAAATCACCATAGCCGCAGCCGACATCAAGGTAGCTAGGGTTGTTTGAAATTGACTTGGCTATCGCGACCACGCGCATCACGTCGACCTTGCGGTACGCAAAGTACGAGCCGTTGAAAAAAGGAAAGCTGTAGCGCTCGTGGTGAGGCGACACGGCGTTCTTGCGAAATTGCGCCAGCGCCACCCTTGCCTTCTGCAGGTCCTCAGCGTTGAACGGCATCTTTTAATCGAACCTTACTTCCCACAACCGCTTGTTGCTGTTTGTCAGCGCAGGCAGCTCTTCGCCATAGCCAAAGCCGCATTCGTCTAGAACCGATTCAAAGTCAAACCTGTCATTAGCGTCCTCTTTCTTAAGCTGCGCCTTCAACCCAGACTTTGCCTTTTCTGCCAGCTCCGGTCTTGCATAGACGTACCAAAAGTTGTGAGCGGTACGGAGCCTTGCCAGCTGCTCCTTCTTTTCTGCAGACAGGTCCGACGTGTAATGCCGGTTCATGAGCTCTGCATTGACGTCAATCCACGACGGTGTCCTCCACCACGCAACCCTCTCAAAGCCAAACTCGTCGTATTCGCAGCCGCCGTTTACTCCGCACTGGCCGCCTGCGTCAAATGTAGTTATCACGCACTTGGCGAACCGCGCGACATGCCTGCGAAAGTCCTGCCCCGGCTCCATCCATCCTACAAATGCGACATCGACCGGCTGTGCAAAGCTTTCAACTGGCATAAGATGAACGTAGTCTGGCTTTGGAACTTGGAACGTGTAAAAGATACCGCCCTCTTTTTCTATCCCTGTTGCGCTAGGAATGTGTCTTCGTATCTTTTCGAGGAAATCGCCATAGCCGCATCCCAAGTCCACATAGCTTGGGCTGCCTGAAATCGATCTGGCTATTGCCGCCACTCGTTCAACATCTACTTTGCGGTACGCAAAATATGAGCCGGTGAAGAAGGGAAAGATGTAACGGGCGTGATGAGAGGGCGGTCTGCGAGCTAGAAACTGTCTATACGCTTTGTAGGCGTTCTGCAATTCCTGTATCGCAAAGGGCATAAGCTTGCAAAAGCTTGCAGTCCCTATATTCCTACTGCATGCTTTTGCGGAAATCAGCGCCGCTATGTAATATAACAGCGTTTGGAAAAACCCAAAACGCTTATTAAGTTCGGTATTCACTCTGGTGGTATGGTTAGGAAATTTGATGACTGGTGGAGAACAGTTCCATCTGACTTGAAGGAAAAGGCTCGCAAGGGCGACGAATCAAACAAGCCGTTGCTCAACCAGGTTAACTATGTCCTTTTGCACCTTCACCTATCAGGCAAGCATGACCTAAAGCCAACACATGAAGAGCTCAAGGACTGGCTTCATAGCGGCCAAGTTGACGTGTTGAGAATGAACAAATAAGCTCCCTGTTTTCTTTTCCCTTTCTTTTCATCCTTTTATCACAAGCGCGCATGCTCTTCCCGCGCTTGTTATAACAGTGTTTTGCAGTATGCATAGGGTTTAAATAGTTTCGAACAATACTGACGTCTAAGTGAATTATAGATGCCAATTGCTATACTTCCAGACGTCGATGAGCAAAGATGCATAGGCTGTGCGCTCTGCGTAGAGATTTGCACTGCCCTAGGCCCAGACGTTCTCAGAGTAAAACCAGTCGAAGGTTGGAAGAGGGGCAAGGCGTTCGTCTTTTATCCAGAAAGATGCATCTCTGACGGCGCTTGTGTAGGCGTATGCCCGACACACGCAATCTTCTGGATGAGGCCGATGGAATACACGGCAGGACAGCCAGTTCCTCTGCACAAGAACGGTGTCTTCGACAAGGGCTGGGAAGAAGGTTAAGCCGAACGACAAATCCGTCCCCCTTTACATTTTTATTTTCTAATTTGTCGCATGGTCAGTCCTTGCTTACTTGGACAGATGTTGTTAACCTACTAAGTCAGAAATTGCTACCATGCTTAAATCCAACATCGACGATAACTATGCGTGGCTAAACCAAAACAACAGGCGCTTCGTAACTTGATAACTGACCCGGAGACGGGCGAGCTTATTAGCCCTGACAGCGGGCAGGTAGTCGCAGATGGCGCGCTGTCGCTCGAGCCAGAGTGGCGCGCTTTTACTTCAGAGGAGGCAAGCGAGCGGGCAAGGACTGGCATTCCAAGCTCTCTTGCACGCCACGATATGGGTCTGTCCACCGTGATGGGCAGGGTTGACAGGGACGCCGGTGGCAATGCCATAGACTCGGACATGCGCTTTAGAATGCAGAGGCTCAAGATGTGGGACAACCGGAGCCAGAGGCACTCGCCAACAGAGCGCAACTTCCAGCATGCGTTTAGCATGCTTGCCAAGATAAAGGACAAGATGGGCCTGCCAGACATCGTGATGGAGAAGGCTGCTTATGTTTACAGGAAGGCGCAGGAGAGGGGGCTTATCCGCGGAAGGACAATAGGCTCGGTGCTTGCTGCCTCGATATACATTGCAAGCAGGCAGATGGGTGTGCTCAGAACGCTCGACGACGTGTCTGAAAACAGCGATGTCAAGCCCAAGGACATCGGGCGGTCGTACAGGCTGCTGGTGTCAAGGCTCGACCTTCAGGTCCCGATGATAGACCCGAACAAGTACGTTGTCAAGGTGGCAAATGGCATCAACATAAGCGAAAAGACAAAGCGCAAGGCGCTTGCCATAGTGGACGAGGCTCAGCGCAAGGGCGTGTCAGTAGGCAAGGACCCGATGGGGATAGCGGCGTCAGTGCTGTACCTAGCAGGCCAAGTTACCGGCGAATTAAAGACGCAAGCTGAAATTGCCAAGGCTGCTGGTGTGACAGAGATAACGGTGAGGAATAGGTCGCGCGAGCTTCGCGTGCGCTTGGGTATGCAAGAAGTTGCTGGCTAGGCGTGTGTATTGCATGAAAAGCCTTATCTGCCATAACTCACACTATTATGACTAGCAAAATGTGCGACTACATGTTCTATGAGCACAAGCAAAGGGCGAGGATAAAGAACCCGCTGCCAGAGACCGAGCCGGAACTTGAGCAGGTCGAAGAGAGGCCGATGACTGTAAAAGCCTAAGAAGCGACAAGACCTTTCCTTCTTCTTCTTTTTTGCATCTTTGAACTAATGTCTGCAAGCCTCAAGGGCTCAGGCGTGCCGCTTTTTGACATCTCTTTCACGATTGCCACGGCAGTCCCCAAGCTTATCCTGTGGCCGACGCTGACATACAACCTTTTGCTTATTGCGTAACCAAGAATCTGGCCGCCATGCTCTACAATAACAAAGCCGTCGTCACGGACTGTCCCGCACAGCCGGCTCTTTGCAACTCCTATGGTTGGCCTGTCAAGCGTCACGCCGACATAGCACGCAAGCCCGCACTTTCGTGGGTGCAGCGTGCCGTGGCCGTCGACAAGCAGCAAGTCAAACCCTCCCTTTAGCCGGTTTAGCGTATTGAAGATTGGCTCCGCCTCCCTTAGCATCAGGAGGCCGGGCACGTACGGATGCCTGGCGACGCTTTTGGAATTTGCGGATTCTAAAAGGTTCAGCTCTCTGTCCATCACCACCGCAGAGCAGTATGCGACGTTGCCGTCATATGCAGCGTCGACCCCGCAGACGCGCTTGATTTCGCCGCCAAAGTCGTCGCTTGCAACCACCTTTTTTGCAAGCTCGTTTTGAAGCCTGACGGCGTCGCTAAACTGAGTCATCATCATCATCAATGGTTCTGGCGTTCAGCCCGGCAGCGTCTGCCGCGTCTTCGATAAAGCTGTCGCCTATCATGATTATTATTTCTTCAAAGCTATTTCTGGCGACAAATTCCTTCAGCGAGTCGACAAAAGTGGGATAGTCTTGCAGTCTGTGGTACGCCCTTGCGACAAGGTTGTGAGAGGCAGGAAAAACATCGGATATCTCGGCTGGCATGACGCCGAGGAACGGGTTGTAGCTGCATACCTGCGCATCTGGAAATTTCTTGGCAATCTCTTTGTACCTTCTGGTAGAATAAAACGGGTGGACCTCGCCCTCCGGGCAGAGCACCAGCTTTTTTCTTGATGATCTGTATTCTGACGCCATGTGCCTGTAGCGCCGGGCCTCGGGCCTGTACTGGTCTATCGGCTCGTAGAAAAAGATCGCCTTTTCCTTGAAGAGCGGCGTGCCGGTTTCAAGTAGCTCGAGGTCCTTGAAGAGCTGGACAGCTTCCATGAGCTTTGGGTGCGCCCGGGCCTTCTGGACGACGTATTCCCACAGCCGGCCGTCCATTATAGCCTGCTTGACCGCGTCTACCTCTGCCTTGAGGATGTGCAGGTTGTGCTTGGCGACCTCTATAGTGCGCCCATTGCTCTGCATGCCGCGCAGCTCGTTCAGTGTGTGCGACGAGCAGACGGGGCACTGGCACGGCAAATAGGAGAGCTCGTTGAGCCTCACAGTTCCATTGGGCGTCATGTACCTGCCGGCCTTAGCGTACAGCATGTAGGACGCCGAGTCAAACGTGTCGCAGCCAAGCGCGATTGTCAGTGGGATCGTGAGCGGGTGGCCTGCACCAAAGAGGTGGATCGGCTTTGATGGGATTACACGCTTTGCGGTGACTATCATGTGCGCAAGCGCAGCAAACTCATACGCTTCCATCAGCTCGACTGGGCTTCCAAGCGCCATGAGCTGGAAGCCCATCCTGTCAAGCTCTTGTGCAGAGTGCTCGACCAGATCAGAGTGCTCGGCGCCCTGCACCGGCCCGACCCATATCGCATCTGTGTCGTCGCCTACCACGCGCAGCGTTTCCTGAGAGTTTTTCAGCGTTGTTGCGACGTACTCTTTTGCCTTTTCATAGGCAAGGCCGTAGCCTGTGGGCTTGTCAAGAGGGATGGGTATGTCGCTCCTGATGTCTTTCTCAAACTGCGCCATTGCCGCCGGCTCAACTTCGACAGAGCCATATTCCAGCACCTGGTAGCCGCCCGAGTCGGTCATGACCGCTCCGTCGTAGTTAATGATATCGTGTATTCCGCGCCGGCGCGCCTCGTCGCCGTAATGTCTCAATGTAATGTAGGCGTTCGTGATGACAAGGTCAAAGCCCATCTTTTTCAAAAACTGGGTGCTGACAGTCTGCCTGACTGGGTGGACGACAGGGACAAAAGCGGGCGTCTCGACGACCCCGTGCGGAGTCTCGAGCTTGCCTATGCGGGCCGCCAGATCCGAGTACCGGACCTCGAATGACACAACTACCTCTTTGTCTCCCTCATGAACTCGTCGTAGATCTGCCTGACCCTGTCTGCGGCAAGGCCCGCGCCTTCCTCCACGCCGGTCTGCGTCACCTTTATCTTGTCCATGACGATTATTGCGCCGACGTCCTCCCGTATCTTGACAAGGCCGGGGAAGACCCTTGACAGCCTTTCGGCAAGCGCTTTGAAGTCAAACGGCTTTTCCATCAACCTTACCTCCTTGACAAACGAGCCGTTCACGATCACCTTCAGAATACCATGCCCTTCCACGTTGTCAAGAACGACATCGAGCTTTTCGTCTATGCCAGCAAGCGTGCCGTTGTAAATTTTTTGATCTGAAGTTTCCACGGAGACCTTTTTTCCAAGGAACTGGAGCGCCTCCTCTCCAAATTTGCGGGTAACAACCGCAGTCATGTTCTAGACGATATGCTATGCTTTCTGGTAATATATATATACGAATTTTTGAATTAGAGCATGCCTCTGCTGCCA
>DAINRX010000065.1:0-8612 GCA_036741635.1 Nitrososphaera sp. | reverse complement strand
GGGTATTCGCACCTGATGCAAGGCTCCATCAGGACGTACTGCATCATCGGCGACCCGATCCACTATTCGCTCTCGCCGGGCATGCAGAACGCAGCCTTTGCGGCGCTTGGACTCAACTGCACCTACATTGCATTCCGGGTGCCGCCAAGCGAGCTAAAGGAGTCTATGGAGTCGCTGCGAAGCATCAACATCGCCGGCTTTAATGTCACAGTGCCCCACAAGGTAGAGGTGATGAAGCACCTTGACGAGCTTGACGTGACTGCGAAAAAAGCAGCCGCAGTCAACACCGTAAACAACATCGAAGGGATATTTAGGGGGTACAACACCGACATTCACGGCTTTATCGAGCCATTGCGCCAGCGCAAGATGGACTTCCGCGGCATGAACGTGCTTGTTCTTGGAGCCGGAGGCGCGGCGCGGGCCGTTGTCGCCGGGCTTGCGGAGGAAAGCGGCAGCATATCCAAGGTGGTTATTGCAAACCGAGATGTCGAGCGGGCAAAAGAGCTTGCCAAGATAGGATCCGGCCTTGGTCTGAAATGCGAAACGATATCACTGGACAGGGCGCAGAGCGCTTCACCGGATTCGGACCTGATAGTAAACGCGACAACCATTGGCATGAACAATGAGCCGAGCTTAATTGATTACGATCACATCAAGAAGGGTAGCATAGTCTACGACATCGTGTATCGGCCTGTGACGACCAGCCTGATCGAAAACGCCAAATATGCAGAGGCGAACGTTGTTTACGGCTATGAAATGCTGGTCGAGCAGGGGGCAAAGGCGTTTGAGATATGGACAGGGATACAGGCGCCAAGGGACGTCATGAAAAAGAACCTGCTCGGGATGTTTGGTGAGCCTGCATGATTGCAAGAAAGGCAAGGGCGACGATGCATGGGGCCGTCTCAATAGTGAACGCCATAGCGACAGGCAACGGTTCGTCGCTAGGGATTTCGCTCAGGGTAACTGCCGAGGTCGAGCTTGCAAGAGGCCATGGCGTGAGGTTCCTGACAGGCAAGAACGATGACAGGCTGGTAAACAACATCATCCGCAATACCATGCCAAAAGAAATGATCGAGGGCAATCTCATAATAATCAAGGTAAAATCGGAAATCCCCATTGGGTTTGGCCTGAAAAGCTCTAGCGCAGTCTCTAACGCGGTTGCACTTGCTTGCAGCGGGCTCGCAAAAGAAGAAGAAGAAGAAGAGGTAGATGACTATGCCGTCCTTGACGCGGCCGTCAGGGCGTCACTTGACGCCAAGGTCTCGATAACCGGGGCATATGACGACGCCACCGCCTGCTACTTTGGCGGCTTTACTGTCACTGACAACTATTCGCGCCGGCTGATACGCAGGGAGGAGGCTCCTGAAAACCTCTATGCAATAATTTTTCTGCCCCGCAAGACCCCACGAAGGGGAGATGTGCGCAGGCTGAGCAATTTGTCAGACCTATTTACCGATGCCTTCAAGCTAGCAGAGGCCGGCGAATACTGGAAGGCAATGAAGCTGAACGGCGTCCTTGCTTCTGCCGCCCTTGGATCAACATACTTGCCGGTGATGGCTGCCATAGAGCGCGGCGCGCTGGCGGCAGGCGTCTCTGGCAACGGGCCCTCTATTGCGGCGGTTGCGTATGAGGACGAAGTAGAAGACATTAAATCAGCGCTGTCAAAATTTGAAGGTACGATAATCATGTCAAGGATAAACAACCAGAAGGCAAGCGTGGAGGCACTGGGCTGAAAATGGTCAGCATAATAGTCAGAAAATCAAAAATAAATGGGAGCGTCAGGTGCCCGTCAAGCAAGAGCTACAGCCACCGGGCGATAGCGATAGCATCGCTTGCGCCAAGGCAGTCGACGATAACAAACGCGCTTCTTGCCCGCGACACCCTCGCGACCCTTGCCGGCTGCCGCGCGCTTGGGGCAGAGATAAGGCACGAAGGCACGACCGTGCAAGTAAAGGGCAGGCACAGCTTTGACCCTCCTGAGAACGTGGTAAACGCTGAGAACTCGGGCACCACGATAAGGATAATGACTACCATGTCTGGGCTTGTCAGGACCGGCTATACTGTGTTGACGGGTGACGAGAGCCTGCGCAAGAGGCCAATGCAGCCAATCCTCGACGCGCTAGGTCAACTCGGAGTCGAGACTTACTCAACCAAGGGCAACGGCACTCCTCCTCTGATCGTCAAGGGTGGAGGCATCCGGGGCGGCACGACCATAATCGACGGGAGCATTTCAAGCCAGTTTATCTCCGGCCTGCTTATCGCGGGAATTTACGCCGATTCGGAGATAACCATGCGGATCAATGGCGACTTGGTGTCAAAGCCGTACGTGAGCGCCACGCTTGCGACAATGAAGCACTTTGGAGTGGCAATAGACCACAGCCCTAACATGCTTGAATACCACATCAAGAACGCCAAGTACAGGGGAGGCAAGTTCGATGTGCCAAGCGACTTTTCAACGGCAGCGCTCATATTATCGGCAGGCGCCCTTGCAGGGGAAAAACTCAGGGTAAAGGGGCTTAACTTTAACCTGCCGCAGGGCGACTCGCAAATAGTCGAGATCCTTGAGGAGATGGGATGCCCGATAAAGGTCGACAAAATAAAGGGCGAGGTGATAGTTCAAAGCGCCGGCGCGCTTGAAGGAGGCGACTTTAATCTAGGCGACACGCCGGACCTGCTGCCGGTGGTGTCGATACTCGCGCTCAAGGCAAAAAGCACAGTCACGATCACCGGTGTCGCGCACGCCCGCGTGAAAGAGACAGACAGGGTGGCAAATATTGCTTCGGAGCTGGTCAAGTTCGGGGCTCGCATCAAAGAGTTCCACGACGGGCTGGCTATAACCGCGCCGAAGGTGCTAAAGAACGCGTCGCTTGAAGCGTACAACGACCACCGGCTATTCATGGCATTTACGATAGCATCAATGATGACTGAAAAGTCGATAGTGGCAGGCGCCGAGTCGGTGGATGTTTCGTATCCAAACTTTATCTCGGACATGAAGGAGCTAGGAGCAAGGCTCTCGCCGGCGCCTGACAGAGAATAACTTCCAGTGCAGATATAATATATGCCCTTGGCGAAAGCCAATTTTAAACAGGGCAAACCTCCAAAAAGCCAATATATAGAACAGGCTCAACTTCCCTCCATACAGACATGGGTGGCAGCATAATCGGCGAGCGCTTTCTCGCCATGAGTTTTGGCGAAAGCCACGGCAGGTGCGTAGGCATCGTGGTGGATGGATGCCCGGCAGGCATGCCTCTAAACGAGTCGGATATTCAGGGACTGCTGGATCTGAGAAAGCCCGGCCAGTCGGTGGTTACCACCCAGAGAAAGGAAGAGGACAAGGTCGAGATCCTCTCGGGCGTCTTTAACGGCTTTACAACCGGAGCGCCTATTTGCATGCTCATCTGGAACAAGGATTCTGATTCACTGCCCTACGAGATCATAAAGAACATCCCACGCCCGGGCCATGCCGACTATCCGGCGATTGTCAAGTATGGTGGCTTTGCCGACTATCGCGGCAGCGGGCGCTTTTCAGGCAGGCTTACCGCTACCTTAGTCATGGCTGGCGCAGTCGCGCAAAAGCTGCTAAAGCAGACACTTGGCATTGAGACGGTGGCATATACTACAGAGATAGGTGGCATAAGGGCCGGCAACATTACTTCTGCCAATATCCCGTCAAGATACACGAATGAAGTTAGATGCCCTGACTCTGAAGCGGCGCAAAAGATGAAGGACGCGATACTTCAGGCAAGAAAGGAAGGCGACTCACTTGGCGGCGTCATCGAGTGCGTGAGCACCGGCCTTCCAGTGGGGCTTGGCGAGCCGATATTCGCTTCGCTGGAATCAGATCTTTCAAAGGCGCTGTTCAGCATACCTGCAGTCAAGGCAGTCGAGTTTGGCTCTGGCTTTGCAGGAAGCAAGAGGCGCGGCTCCGAGAACAACGACCTCTACTGCCTGAAAGGCGGCAAGGTGATGACCAAGACCAACAACTCAGGCGGAATACTGGGCGGCCTTTCAAACGGTATGCCGCTTGTAGTCAGAGCGGCTTTCAAGCCGGCGGCGTCGATAGCCAAGACGCAGGAGACACTTGACATTTCCAAGAACTCGCAGGCGAACCTTGCGGTCCCCGGCAGGCACGACCCCTGCGTCGTCCCAAGAGCCCCGCCGGTGGTCGAGTGCGTAGTCTCGATGGTTCTGGCAGACCATGCTATTCGGGCAGGCATGATACCGCCGGTGCTAAAGTGATGCCGATGGGCAAGAATGAAGAGCTTGACTCGCTGCGGAGCGAAGTGCGCGACGTCACCTCGGAGATAATGCGCAACGTCCAGAAGCGGATGGAGCTTGCAAAGCAGATAGGCGAGATAAAGGGCCGGCTTGGGATCGACGTCAAGGACGAGCGGGTAGAGCAGGAGATAAGGACAATGGTGCTGTCGCTTGCCGGTGAAATCGGCATGAGCGACGAGTTCGCCCTTAGGCTCCTCAACATCCTGCTTGCTGAGTCAGAGTCAGTACAGGGTCAGAATCGCCAGCAGCAACCGGAGATGCAGACGCACCTTGGCATCTTCATGAAGGCCAAGCAGCTAGAAGCGGCCGGCAAAAAGATAATCCACATGGAGGTTGGCGAGCCGGACTATGCGCCACCTGCAGCAGTAGGGAATGCGCTTGCAGAAATCTACAAGCTGAAGCAGTACCATTATACGGACACGAGAGGAGTCCCAAAATTGCGCGGCGCCATTACCAAGAAAGAAGGTGTGCCAGAAGATCAGGTGATTGTGACGCCGGGCGGCCGATTCGCAGTTTTCAGCGCAATTGTTTCGCTATTGAAGGCAGGACAGGAGCTGGTAGTAATAGAGCCGGCATGGCCAGCGTACAAAGAGTGCGCCGATTTCATTGGGGCAAGGACAAAAGTTCTGAAAACAACACTTGAAGGTAAATGGACGCCGGACACAAGGCAGCTAGAAGAAATGATAAACCCGAGCACCAGGATGATAGCGCTCAACTACCCAAACAACCCGACCGGCAAGGTCCTTGACAGCAAGACGATGGAAAAAATAGTGTCGATAGCCAAAGACAACGGCCTCTACCTGCTCAGCGACGAAGTGTACTCTGACTTTGCCTTCAAAAAATTTGACAGCATTCGGAAATACAACTACGATAAGAGCATCATGGTTTCGTCGTTTTCAAAGAGCTTTGCGATGACCGGCTTTAGAGTAGGCTATGGCGTCGCCAGCAAGGAAATAGTCCAGAAAATGGCCAAGGTGCAGGCAGCAGGAGTGACGAGCGTAGCAGAGCCGATGCAGCAGGCGGCCCTTGCGGCGCTTGGCGAAGACCCGTCGGAGAACATCAGGACAATGAAAAGAAGGCTGGAATTTGTCGCCGGCAAGCTAAAAGAGATGTCGCTCGGCTTTGTCGAGCCAGATGGGGCGATGTACGTCTACCCTGAATTGCCAAGTGGCGAGGAGGACATTTCGCTGGTCGAGAAGCTGCTCGAGAAAGGCGTAGCGATAGCTCCAGGAAGTGGATTTGGCGATTCATACAAAACGTTTGTCAGGATATCCGCGTGCCAGCCAGAAGAAACACTGGAAAAAGGACTTGGCATCATGGCGTCTGTCATCAAGGAGAAGTCCTGAATTGCAGGAAATAGCAGTCGTTGGGGCCGGCGGCAAGATGGGCTTGTGGTTCACGAGTTACTTTGCTGGCCGGCGGCCGCTTGTTTCTATTTACGACGTTAATCGCAGATCGCTGAAAGCGTCAGGCAACATCAGAATAGCAGGCAGCATAAAGGAATGTGTCAAAAGCGCTGACCTTGTGCTGGTCTGCGTCCCGGTGCGCCTGACGCCAAAGGTCGTCGCGGAATGTGCAAAAAGCATGAAGGCAGGGGCAGTCATTGCAGAGATATCCTCAGTAAAGCACAGGACGTTTCGGGCACTTGCAAGGGTGCGGCGCGACCTGCGGCCGCTGTGCATCCACCCGATGTTTGGGCCGGGGGCAAGTGAGAGCAAGAAGTACAAGGTATTGCTGGTGCCAGTAAGAAATGAAGAAGCAGAGCTGAAAACAGTGCATGAAATGTTTGAAAACGTGGTGGTAAAGATGCTTCCAGACGCCAAGACGCACGATGAATCCATCGCCATGGTTCTGGGGCTCACGTACTTTGCAAATGTGGTTTTTGCCAAGGTGATCGCGGGCGGCAACCTTGAGTTGCTGAAGGAAATCTCGGGCACCACGTTTGGCCTCCAGTCGCTTCTGGCAGAAAGCATACTGACTGACGAGCCTGACCTTATCATCGCGATGATAAGGGAAAACCCGTTTGCCCGGAAATACATCAGGCATTACCTAAAGGAAGCATCCGCCACTGCAAGGCTTGTTTCTACTAAGAGCAGCAAGGGCCTTGAAGCTGACCTGAGAAAGGTCAAGTCAAGGATGCAAAAGCAACAGGACCTGCAGCAGTCGTACAGGCGCCTGTACGACATCACTGAGGGTCTCAAGTAAAAGGAAAAATACTCGCACTGTTTCACTGTTGTTATGACGCTTCTCTGGCGCGACTCATGGCTCAAGCCCCTTTCCGATTTTGATGTTGGGGTAGAAAAGTGCAGCTATTGCAAAAAGGCATTTGGAGAAATAGACTTTGTTACTGCATGTGACTTTTGCGACATCGCGATAATGCACGATGCTTGCGCCAACAAGCACATAGTGACCAAGCACAAAAAGCAGCTGCAGGAGAAAATAAACGCTCACAAGGACAAGCCGCTGCACGACTACCAATGATGATCTGGCACCGACTTCTAGTAATTTGACGTGAAATCGTTAATAGAGTTAGATCATGCCTAGTAACGTGAACAAGTGGCATACAAATAACACAATCCTTGCGTTATCTCTGGTCTTCATGATTGCTGCAATAGCTGCATCCTCCTCATCTCTGGCGCGTCTTGGAACTGCCTATAGTCAAGAGCCGCCAGCACAAGATCTGGGCAATAGTAATAGCAGCAACATGCCATCATCCTTACCTTTTACAGAATTATTCGAAGGGGCCGAGCAATCAATTGTTCAGGTCAGTGCCACGCTAAATGAAACATCATTATTTGATGAGGATGGGCAACTCCCATTTTTTGGACAGGCTCTGGGCTCTGGCTTTGTGTATGATAGGGAAGGTCACATCATCACTAGCAATCATGTCGTTTTCGCTGGATCAGACCCTAGAATTGACGTCACTTTTACCGACGGCACGATCTACAGGGCTAGTGTCGTAGGCGCTGACATCTATAGCGACTTGGCCGTTCTGCAGGTTGAAGACGTTCCCGAAGAAAAGCTGGTGCCTCTGCCTCTTGGCAATTCTTCTACTCTAAATGTAGGCCAGCCAGTCGCGGCCATTGGAAACCCTTTTGGCCTTTCCGGCTCGCTGAGCGAGGGGATCATCAGCGGCCTGGACAGACTGATTCCCGCGCAGGCCGTAGCTCCTGAAGAAGAGCCCCCGACAAACTCGTCCTCCCCATTCACATTTCCTCCAATACCTGTGCCAGAGCAGCCGCCAGCCACATTTTCCATCCCTAACGTCATCCAGACGAGCGCGCCAATTAACCCCGGCAACTCTGGCGGCCCACTTTTGAACATGCAGGGCCAGGTGATCGGGATAAACACCGCCATATTCTCTGTGACTGGGACATTTGCAGGCGTGGGATTTGCAATCCCCTCAAACACCATTGCAAAAGTTGTCCCGGTTTTGATTGAAGAGGGCTTTTTCCAACATCCTTGGATTGGCGTATCTGGCACGGACATGACGCCGGAAATCGCGGAGGCCATCGGCCTTGAAGAGCCGCGAGGGTTCTTGGTCATTAGCATAGAAGATGGAAGCCCTGCGAGCAGAGCTGGAATACAGGAAGGCAGCAGCCAAACCGTACTGCCAGGAATAGAGATTCCATTGGGTGGCGACGTCATTCTTTCAATAGATGGCATTACAGTAAGAAAGATTGACGACCTGCTTGGCTATCTGGAACAGTCAACACAAGTCGGCCAGATAGTAACTCTAGGCATCTGGAGAGACGGCGAAACAACGGAAGTTGATCTGACACTTACAGCAAGACCCGGCGAACAATAATAACTTTTCTTTATGCATGATCTGACTTTTGGTGCTGGTGGTGGAACTCGTTCTTTGTTCTGAATATCTTGCCGCAGCGGTTCCACAGGTATTTGACGCTCAATGATTTCAGCAATCTTTCGTCGATTGTAGATATATGAGATTCATAGACGTCTTCTTGTGTGGGATTGTACAAGCCAGTATTTCTCTTGCTGTATGTAATAATGAGATTTTTGCACTATGTGATCGACATCTAGCGAGTTCTCATGGCTGGCTGATTAGGATTAACTTGTTGTTAAACTCGAAGGCCAGGCTCTTTTGCTTCAGCCTGATGCGAATCTTGTTAGCTGTTTCCATCATTTGCTTTTCATTGACATTATTGGTATGGATCTCGAGCCGCGTATATTTTACAGGCTCGAACCGACCTTCAAAGTATCCGTCAAATTCGATCAAAGACATGCCGCCAAATTGCGACGCCATTTCCCTCACGATTTCTAGATAGCCTTCAACTCTGGGCAGGTAAAACTTGACAGAATCATTAAGAACA
>DAINRX010000064.1:0-8635 GCA_036741635.1 Nitrososphaera sp. | reverse complement strand
ACTTCTATACTTCATGTGAGATCCATATAGCTAACTCTTATAAAAATTGCAAGCATTGATTTACTAGAACATTATTCTATGACAAAGAATGCTATCTACACTATCCTGTCACTCTAGGCATTAAACAGCATCAATTTCGTCGTACTGGGCGATCATAGCGTAGCTTCGCGGCTGGGTAAAAAGGGAATAGCAACAGACATTGCCATTTATGACCGTAAAGCCGCCGATACAGTATATACATGGAATGTGCCCCTGACGTTTCTTGATAAGATCAGCCACTCATCCAGGCGGTCAACATCGGCGAGTACGCAAAACTGAACGCAGCCAAGCCGGACAAGCATCCTGGCGAGCTTGACACGGTCGGCCGGAAGGAAGGCTTTGTGCTCCACTCATACGAGGTGGACAGGGAAAAGCCGAAAACGCTGCTAAAGAACACGTCGCTTTCAAATTACCAGTTCGTCGACTCGGTCGACCAGCTAAAGCATGAGATGGGCAAGCTCAAGCCCAAGGGGGCCGACGGGTCAGCAGTCATCCCAATCGATCACGCCTTTGACATAAAGGGCGTAGGGATGGTGGTGCTTGGAGTGGTCAAGGAGGGAACGGTCAGGGCGTACGACGAGCTGGCACTTGCGCCGGGTGGCAAGAAGATACTTGTCAAGTCGATACAAGACGCACGACGACCCTGTGGACAGCTCTTCAAGCCCATCAAGGGTCGGCCTTGCACTCAAGGACGCGACTGCGGACGACATTTCAAGAGGCGACGTGATATGCATGCCTGATGCAGTTAGGGTCTCGTCAGGCGCAATATCGGTGAAATTTGCAGAGCCCATTCTTCAAGGGTGACCTGCCAGGAAGCCACACGTACCATGATCTATGTTGGCATGTAGGTTCGGGCAGCTAAAATAAAGTTGGAAGGCAACAACCTCTTGCAGGCAATGCCGGAAAAGCCTATAGCCTACCAGCAGGGCCAGACCTGCGTGCTGCTAAAGCCGGACAGCCAGAGCACGAGGATAGCTGGCAAGGGAGCCATACAATAAGAAAAAACTTTATCAAAACCTCCTTGGAAAAAGCAGCATTATTGCCCGCAGGGTCCACTCGGAGAAAAAGGGAGTAAGGGTATTTGCAGTAGCCGAGAGTTTCAAGAAATCCAGCAGCAAAAAGTCAACCCTTGCCGGCATCGTGATGCGGCGGGACCTTGTCATTGACGGAATGGTGTTTGGCGGCGCGACCATAGAGGGTGACGACGCAACCGACAGCATCATTTCAATGTGCACATCGCTTGCAAGGGACGACATCAACTGCATCATGCTCGATGGCCTTGTGATAAGCATGTACAACATCATCGACGGCGAGAGGGTAGCCGGCGAGACCGGCCTCCCTGTCATCGCGATAACTTTTGAGGATTCTGAAGGGCTGGAGGGCAGCATCAAGCACCATTTTGTGGATTGGCAGAGCAAGCTGGCGCAGTATGAAAAGTTGGGCAGGCGCGAGCGAGTCACGCTCAAGACGGGCAAGAGCCTCTTTATCCGGTACTGGGGGCTGGGCCAGCGCCGGGCTGTCGCGATGCTGAACTCGTTCACGCTGCAGGGGTCGGTGCCAGAGCCGGTGAGGGTAGCTAAGTTGGCCGCGCGGTCGCACGCCAATGCTTTAAATTAGAACTTCTAAAAGAATTAGTACACTGCGGTGGGGTGGCAGAGCGGCCATGCGTTCGCCTGCAGATGCTGCGGCAAGCAGCGAGCGAATTTATAGGGGTTCGAATCCCCTCCCCACCTTCTCACGCTTGTCTGTAGCTGTTCGTTACTGTATATAGTGCTTATTATCCGTCGGAGCCGATTTAAATCTAATTAGCAATCGATGAGGCGGTGCCTTGCCTCGGCTGCGGGTTTAGAATGCTTACTGAAAAGTTTTGCCCCAAGTGCGGCACCGCAAAGCCGATAAGCTACATCGACGAGTCGCTGAAGGTAGAAGAGTCAGGCCGGAGGGCTGTCGTGCGCAGCCGGAGGCGACACAACCTTAACCGCGCCACGCTCAAGCTGGCGTAAGTGCTGGGCGTGGCCGCGATAGGCATGATAGCGGCCAGCTACTATGCCAACAGCTATGCTCTGAACAGCATGCCGTTTCGTGTCAGGGAAGTCACTGACTTTGACTTTAACACTCTGAGCTCGTCCATGCAGGTGGACGCCTGCAACCTCACCGCGTTTCCGGCAACCTTTGACAGATTCGAAGCAACTATGAACTACCAGAGAGACGATTTTGCAAGCATGCCGATTGACGGCGGAACTGTGATGCCATACCAGTCTACAAGCCTTGACGGGAGGCCTGCGCTCAACGCCAATACAGTTAGCGGCCTGATAATCGCCTTTGCAGCCGCCATGGCAGGGCAGGACACGGCCTACAATGAGGACAACATCTCGCTGACAATGACAGTCGATGCTAGGGTGATGGGCATTGTGCCGTACTCGCAGACGCACGAATAGACGTTTGCAGAATTCCAGCGAGTCAGGGGCGCGCAGCCAGACGAGGAATTCGCCTGCAACTGAGCAAAGGTTCTAAAGGCGCAAGCACACATTGCTTTTTGTCAGCAGTTGCGGAAATTCTACCACACGTTTACAGTCAATGCAGGCATCAACCGCGTCTGGGAGTTCTACACAGACATTGGTCATCTTGAAGTGATAACGCCGCCGGAAATGCAGCTCAAGATGGTCAGATCGACGACAGGCCACAAGCTGGCGGAGGGCACAGAGGTGTGGCTGACAGGCGTGCCAGTCACTAGAAGCAACTGGCACTCGAAAATAACATCGCTCAAGCCCTATGTGTACGTCGACGAAATGCTCTCTGGCAGGTTCAAGGTGTGGAAGCACATGCATGCCTTCCGCAAAATAGACGAAAAAACTACAGAAGTGATAGATGAGATCGATTTTGAATTGCCATACGGGTTTCTCGGCAGGATGTTTGAAGGCTATGCCTACAGGCAATTGGAACAGATTTTTGAGCACAGGAAGCAGGCCACGATAAAGGCGCTGGTATAAAGATATTTTGACGTTGCAGTTGGCATGCCGCTTGAGAATGCAGGAACAGGCGCCCTCCACGTCATCTACGGTTGCGCATCAAGGCTGTCAGCTACGTCAACGCCTGACCAGCTCTAGCATCAGAACGTCGGCGGCATTCTGGGCGTGGGAGAAGCCGACGATGCCTTTGGAGTCTGGATCATCGAAGAGCTGTTAATTTTGGGATAGGCAGATGTGGCGTTGGGGCATCATCATACAGATAGACAAAATCCACTAGAGATCCAGCAAAGAAATTGATGTATACTAGATTACCCTGACAGAACGGGCAAGCTCGCGGGCTGATTTTTTGTCCAGCCTGACCTTGCTCAGTATCGTGTACCTGTCTGGCCGGAGCGATTGCGCTGTGACAAGCGCCTTCACGACGTGCTCCTCTGCCAGCTTGATCTGCTTGGCCTTTGTAGGAGCGCCGACGTTCTCCAGCGTCTCGACAACCTTTTCCCAGTCAAGGCCGTGCAGTTTCGCCATCATTATCGTGCCGATGCCGACACGCTCGCCGTGCAGGCCATAATTGGGGCCGGCCACGTATTCGACTGCATGGCTGAACAAGTGCTCCGCGCCGGAGCACGGCCGGCTGCTGCCGGCAATGCATGCTGCAACGCCGGCGCTGATGAGCGCTTCAACAACGGTGCGTATGCTGAACTGGCTCTTGCGCTTTAACTTCTCCGATTCATCTAAAATTATCTTGGCGCTCATATAGGCAAGGTTTGCGGCATAGCCGCCAAAGTATTCTTCATTTTCGTCGCGCGCAAGCTCCCAGTCCTTGACTGCGGTTATCTTTGCAACCAGATCGCCGCAGCCTCCTGCAAGCAGCCTGGGCGGCGCCTGCGACATCAAATGAGTATCGGCAAGCACGCCTATCGGGGTATTTGTCTTTACCGAGTGGGGCTTGTCCGTGCCCCTGACAGAGACGAACGGGCTTGATATGCCGTCGTGCGATGCCGATGTCGGCACGCTCAAAAAGGGCTTGCCCAGCCTGAATGCAGTCATTTTCGCAACGTCTACAGAGCGCCCGCCGCCAAACCCTACCACAAAATCCGGCAGGTTGCTCTTTATCCTGCCCTCAAGCCTGCCGACGGTATCCATCGAAGCGTCGCCCACTATATGCCATGAGCTTGATAGCCCTGCCTTTTCAAGCGACTCGGCGCACTTGGCTCCTGCCCTTGCCTTGACCACTCTACCCGTAATCACCGCAACCCTTGAAGCGGCACCGCCAAGCGAGCTGACAATGGAGCCGACCTGCGGAATCACGTCTTCGCCTATGAGTATCTTCCTCGGCAACTCCATCAGGTGGGTGGGCGCAGAAGAATTCAATGGAAAAAACCTATGCGAGGCAACTAATTAAGCTTGCAGAGCTATGTCTTGTCGCCGTCGGATTCCCAGCCTTCGTCATCTCCGACGTCCGTGTCCTCAGAGCCTGCGTCGTCCGACATTGGCGCCTCTTCCTGTTGTGCCTGCTGTTGTCCTCTCGCCGCGCCTTCTCCACCGCCGACAACTTCTGCAGTGGCGTAGCCCCGCCCTACCTTTGTCACCCTTATCCTGACGCTGTCCCCGACGTTTGTGCCTGTGACAAATATCACCAGCCCCTGAACTCTGGCAACGCCGCTGTCGCCGCGCTTGCTCATGGACTCGATCTTGACGTCATACTCTTCTCCTACTCTTACTGGCGATGGCCTGAACGGCCTCGGCCCGCCGAACCTTCCTCCGACTCCTCCACGTCCTCCTCCAAAACCTCCTCTGTAACCTCCTCCACCCCTGCTGTGGGAGTCGCTTCCTTCTCCATAACTAGAGCTATCTTCCAAATTGGGTCGCTCCGTATTATAAAGGAGGGTCAGTATTTCAACTTTGATATTGCCTCTTGGTACCCGAGCCAAATATTTAATATGGGTGGCAGAGCAAGAAACGCCATACGCAGACGCAGGCCGCTATATTTGACGACGGCCGTTTAAGAGATTGTATTCATGCAGCGTAAACAACCATACCAAGAATCTGCAAGCCAGAACATCATGGCAGTGATACTGCAGAGTCTGCCACAGGAAGCCGGCCTTACCAAAATAGAGTACGAAGGTCCAAGGATAGCGCTCTATTCTAGAAACCCCAGCTACCTGATGCAGAACAACCAGCTCGTCTCAAACATGGTCAACACGATAAAGAAGCGCATTGTCGTCCGCACCGACGAGTCGATAAGGCGCCCGCAGCAAGAGTCTGCCAAAATAATTGAAGAGACGATACCAAAAGAGGTTGGCATATCGGGCACCTTCTTTGACGCGGTGACCGGCGAGGCGGTGCTCTTTGCAAAAAGGCCCTGGATGCTTGCGCAGGTGGGCGAAGATTTCGATAATATCGAGCTAGCAGAAAAGACGGGGTGGAAGGTGCGAGTGAGGAAGGCTCCACGCGACATGTCGCCCATTGAATCGCTGTACAAGACGCTTGGCGAGACGGTGAGCGAGCGCACGAGGTTCTACCGTGAAGTCGGAGACAAGATATTCCGAGACAAGCTGAGCGATTCTGCAGAAGCCAGCCTCATTACGCTGGGAGGCTTTGCAGAGGTCGGCAGGTCGTGCATCCTCTTGACAACAAGGGAGAGCAGGATACTGCTTGACTGCGGTATCAACCCGTCTGCAAGGGACTCGCTAGCTGCCCTGCCGCGCTTTGACGTTGCGGGCGTGGCAATGGAAGAGATTGACGCAGTGGTGCTCAGCCACGCGCACCTTGACCACACCGGATTTCTGCCTGCGCTTTTCAAGTACGGCTACGGCGGCCCGGTCTACTGCACCGAGCCCACCCTTTTGCTCATGACCATGCTCCAGCGTGACTACATCAGGCGCGCCGGCAGCAAGAACGCGCTCTATTCAGACAGGGACATCGAGAGCGCTATAATGCATACGATAACGCTGACGCACGGCATAGTGACAGATATTTCGCCTGATGTCAAGCTAGTGCTTTCAAATTCTGGCCACATCTTGGGCTCAACCTCTATCCACCTGCATATCGGAAACGGCGACCACAACCTTGTCTATACGGGCGACATGAAGTTTGGCAAGACACTTGCGCTTGACAACGCGTTGTGGAACTTTCCGCGTGTCGAGACTATGATAATCGAAAGCACGTACGGAGGCAAGGAGGACATCATGTGCCCACGGGAGCAGGCGGAGGCCAATCTACTTAACGCGATAAGCAGAGGCATTGCAGCCGGCAGGTGCGTGCTGATCCCTGTGCCAGCGGCCGGCATTTCGCAGGAGCTGCTCCTTGTGCTTGACAGGCACATGAAGGAGGGAAGGCTGCAAGGGGCAAAGGTGCTAGTGGAAAAAACCATTTCGGAGGCGACTGCCATCTATGAAGCGTACCCGGAGTTCCTTTCGAAAGAGCTGCGCCAGCGCGTGCTTGAGTCGGAGGCGAGCCAGTTTGGCTATGACAAATTCGCAACAGTCGACTCGGCAGCGCTCGACAATGAGCCGGCATTGATCCTTGCACCTTCCTCAATGCTGGCCGGCGGACCGTCTGTCAACTACCTGAAGCAGATAGCCGGCGATCCAATGAGCCGGCTTGTCATGGTGTCATACCAGGCTGCAGACACACCCGGCAGGGCCATACAAGACGGCGCTCGGCAGGTAACTATCAAGGGCGAAACAATCCGCCTGCAGTGCCAAGTCGACAGGATAGACGGATTTGGCAGCCACAGCGATTACAACCAGCTGATGAACTACGTCGGCAGGCTGAGGCCGAAACTCAGACGTGTGCTTGTGAACCACGGCGAGCGCCCAAAGGCGCAGAACCTTGCAAGCATGATAAACAAGCAGTACAGGATCCAGACGCAGCACCCGCTAGTGCAGGAAGCAATCAAGCTACTTTAGGTCGTAGGCGCCGCGCCAGATCTTGACGCCTGGCGGCGTGATTACAACGCGCTCCTCGCCCAGCCTTGCAATGTCTCCGCCCACGGTCTGACAGTAAGAATACAGCTCCTCCACGACCTTGCGGAGCTCCTCGACGTCCTTTTGCGCCAGAGGCGTGACCCTGAGGATGAGGATCATGTGCTTCTTGATGTCCTCCTTGATCGCAGTCATGTCTGTAATGTCACGCAAGGTCAGAGCCTTCAGGTAAACCGGAGTTTTCTGGGTCTGCATCTATCTAAATTGCACTTGAGCTTCTCATGCGTGCTCAATAGTCGTGCTGGTCAAATCTCGTTTACCGAATAGTTGATTTTAGCTGGATGAAATCATCTGCGAGAGTTGTCATCCCCGGAATTGGCGACTTTTCTTGTATGTGTCTATATGCGCAGGGCGTCTATCTCGGCGCTGTCGCCTGGCACAGCTGAAATTTCGATCGCGCTGCCATTGATAGCCATCAGCCTGACCTTTGACTCGACGCCCTTCGGGGCATCAGAGTAGCGCAGTACGATGCTAGCGCATTTCTTCAGAAGAGAGTCGTCATATTTTTTCCTGCCCCTCAGAATGCACGTTGGGCCGACGTAGTCCTTGGCTTCAATCATAATGTCGCCTTCTGTCACCAGCGCCTTGACGACTTCGTTTTCGTCCTTGTTCCTGCCGACAACCAGCTTGGCGTCTTGCGTCAGCCTGAAATGCCTGCCCACCTTCAGGAGCTCAATGTCGTTCAGGGTAGGAATGTCATCAGCATGATCCATAATGTCCTCGACCCGCTTTGAAAACGCCGGGTCTGTAAGCAGGCAGCCGCCCGCTGCGTTTGGCGGCTCGGCCATGCCAAAGTGCTTTGCAAGCGCAAGCTGGCCCTTTCTCGACCTGCCCTTGATGTCTCCCATGTTTTCCCTTTTTACTAGGCCGGACTTTTCTGCATCAGTCGGCGGGAGGTGCTTCGCCGACAGAGGCCTCAGCACCTTGCCTGCCATGCCTGCCTCGTCCTCGATAATGTGGAGCGCGCGGCTGTTTTGGCTCATTGGGCGCTGGAACAGCACTTCGCCCGTGACAACAAAGTCGGCGCCGGTCTTTTCCATGTGCTCCTTGGCCGCATTGTACATTATACCCCTGCAGTCGATGCATGGGTTCATCCCAGAGCCATAGCCGTATTTCGGGTTCTTTAGCATGCGGAGATACTCCTCACCAAAATACACTGTTTTTAGCTTGATGCCCAGCTCGTCGGCCACTTCCTTGACGCGGTGGCCGCATCCCTTGCCGCAGTCAAAATCGCAAAATGGCGTCTTGATGGCCACTGCCTCGACGTCGACTCCTTGCTCGAGCATCATCCTCACTGCGAGGCTGCTGTCAAGGCCGCCGGACAGAAGTGCCACCGCCTTGGACTTTTTCTTCTCTTCCTGCGGCTTGTCTCCGTCTTGCTGCTGTGACATCGTAAAACGATTGCGGGCGATTGGTTATAAAAATGATATGAGTATGTTCCCCGCCTCTGACTTACACGCTGTCACAGGTTAGCCGTAGCTGTTTCCTCTGCGTGCTCTTTAACGGGGTGAATTACATATATGCACGACTAGGTATTTCTGCTTTTTCGGTGTCAGGATGGGTTGTCGTCAGGGTCGACGCCCAATATTACACCACTGCCCTGTAGCGCATCCATGTCCCGTCGGTGAAATGCACTGTGAC
>DAINRX010000063.1:0-8731 GCA_036741635.1 Nitrososphaera sp. | reverse complement strand
GCCTTTATGTCTTCATGAGCAGTAACATTCAAGATTTCCTCTAGTACAGGAAGTGCTATTTCGCCACGAGCAGCTAATTCATTGATGGCTGTCTTCATTTCCTGCTGGCTGCGTGACCATTTTGCCATTTCCTTTAGTTCACGTATCGTTTTTTCTTCTTTTCCTTCTTTAGACAGATGCGAGATCACCTTGCAGAATATATATGCAATTACGTTGTATTTAGGCTATAGCCTGCAATCGGACTAGGTTCATTAACTTTATAAGGTATCAGACTCGCACTTCAAAAATCACTACGTCGGACTGAACCACAAAATTAGCAAGCAATTTCTTTTGTTTTAGAACCCATTAACGACACTGGTAATTTGAAGAGAGAGAGATATATCATGATACACAATTCCTTTGTACAATCCACAGCTCTCTCCCAAACTTACCAAAACTATCAAATTAGTTCATTTTATGCATCTCGCCAAAGATATTTGGAGTTTAGCCCAATTGCGGAAAGTATTCCTTTTCTAGCTGCACGACCTGCTCCTCAGTCTCGGCTTTTGCATAGTCGTCCAGCAAGTTGCTGTTCAGCTCTAGAAACGTGTGTCCCCACTTGAACTTTTCCATCATTTCTGCCGCAAGCGCCTTTTCGCCGAGGATATAGAGAGCGCCTGCCAGTGCTTCTGCGCTTGACAGCTTGCCCAGCTTGGCATAGCTGGTAGGATTGGCCGCGAGCATCGCCGGAAGCCTTCTGCCGATGCCGTGCGACGCCAGCCGCTGGTGCTTCAACACCTCGTCTGCACGCTCCCAGGAGCAGTCGATTGCGCACACCGAATCAGCAATTTCTGTATCCTTTTTCAAGACAGGCTCTGCGGAAAACGGGTTGAGCACTATGCTGGTCTTGCATATGAACTTGACAGGCTCTGCAAGATGGAATTTCGCCAGTTTAGCTGCCGTGCACTTGAATGGGTCGTCCTGCCTGAGCATGTATACCAGAGGTTTCAACAACGCAATAGCTTACCGCAAGAGATCATTAAAGTTTTTATTCGCTTTGTATCCAGTTCATGCGACACATGCCACCGGCTATATCGAGCCTCAGGTTCCCTTTTGAGCTGAAAAAAGACCAAATTGAAGCAGCCGAGGCGTGGATACAGAACAGCTGCCGCGGCTCTGTCATCTTTAGCACGGGCACCGGCAAGACAGAGATTGCGTTCGAGTGCGCAAGGAAGGCGGCCGGGCTATCTGGCAAGGAGCGCTTTACGATACTGTTCCTCGTGCCAAGGATAGTGCTTATTGGGCAGAACGTAGGCCGGCTGCAGAACTATGGAATCTCTGAAGACCATGTCGGCGTCTATTACGGCGAGCGCAAGGACGTCAGGGAAATTACGATAAGCACCTACCAGAGCGCAATCAACAACTTTGAGCTGATACGCAGGGCAGACATGGTGGTGCTCGACGAGGTCCACCTAGTAAGCGAGACCGCGGTTGAATACGACAGGATTTTCGACATCATTGTCGAGGACTCGAAAAAGGCGATACTCGGTCTCACCGCAACCATCAACGAAAAGGACCCCAAGTACCAGACCATCCTGACTGTCGCCCCGCCGGTAAAGAGGTACATGATAAAGGACGCTGTGACTGACGGCCGGCTTGCCAAGCCCGTCGTGATGCCGGTCGAGGTCGCCTTTACGCCCGAGGAGCAAAAGAGCTACGACGAGGCAAGCAAGGCGATAAAGGATATTTCAAGAAAGCTGCAGACGTATGAGCCGGCCAAGATGACCAAGATACTGATGCGCGGAGGCCTGCGGGCGTCGCTTGCCAAGACGTGGTTTGCGCAGGTGCGCAAGCGCAAGGAACTGCTGAGCGCAACGAAGCAAAAGCTGCTCAAGGCAGTCGAGATTGTCAAGAGGCACCCCGGCGAGCGGATAATGATCTTTAGCGAGACCATCGACTCTATTCAGCAATTAAGGGACATGCTTGAAGCTGACGGGGTGCCGGCGCAGACGATACATAACGGCGTCAAGCCAAGGGAGCGAAAGGAAATCCTCGACAGCTGGGGCGATAGCTACTTTCCATTACTGTCGGTGCACACACTTGAGCTCGGGTATGACGTGCCGCAGGTAGGAATCGCCATCATTATCGCAAGCACATCCAACATCAACCAAGTCGCGCAGAGAATAGGCCGTGTCGTCAGGAAGGCAGAAGGAAAGGAGCAGGCGCTTGTCTACATCGTCTACGTCGGCAAGACCAAGGACGACAACGTGCTAAGGGTCGTCAAGGCTGCAGTCGAAAAGGAAAGCGAAAGGGCTGCACGGGCCCTGTCAAGAGGCAACAAAAGGCCGACGCAGGGACAAAAGACGATTACAAAATTTTCATAACATGCCTGTCGAAAGCATATCGCCGACTTGCTCAAAGTACGACTCGACGTCCATCTCGACTACCTTGCCGGCGTCGATGTTTATGAGGTAAATGATATGGAGCCGGCCGTTTAGGATCTCGTCTTCTGTTACAGGCGGGTTCCTGTAATACTTGTCGCAGAGGGCCTTGACTTCTTTTATCTCCATTGGGCGTCTGTCGCGCGGTGGCCGGCGGAACAGCTCCGGTATGGGAAGGACGCTCACTGGCGGGGTCGCAAGGACGAACTGGTTCGCGTGTTTGCTATAGCGCGCTATCTTGCTTGCAATCCTTGCAGAATAATACGACAGCGGGTCGAGCGCGTGCTCGGGC
Source organism: Nitrososphaera sp. (assembly GCA_036741635.1). GTDB lineage: Archaea > Thermoproteota > Nitrososphaeria > Nitrososphaerales > Nitrososphaeraceae > Nitrososphaera. The sequence goes on along the minus strand of DAINRX010000063.1, from coordinate 6,019 downwards.
GGGATAAAGCCAGTTTCAATTTCAACTATCGCCGCGCCATCGCCTTTTTCAGCATAGACGTCGCATATCAAAATATCGGTGAGTTGCTTTTCCACATCGACATAGTAGCCGTAGCGCACCAAGTGCTTTGCACAGACAAGCTCCATCGCCGAGTGGTTTATCTTGACAAGGTTTCGCCGGTACAGGTCTATGAGCCTGTTCTTGACAAAGTTCATCCTCTCCACAATGTCCTTGGGCTCGCCGGCAGACATCCTGTCAGAGAGCGACGTCACATCCGCCGTGAAACGCTCCAGATCCAACCAGAAAATATAGCCCAGGTCTAGTTTTAAAGGTGATGTTTGATGATGATTATTAATAGTAACATTAAAAATTCCCCGTCGCCTGATCGCCTCATAGCAACATGTCGATCTCAACTACCATTAACAGGATAGCCGTCCTTGGCTCAGGCATCATGGGTCACGGGATCGCGCAGGTCTCGGCGATGGCCGGCTACAGCGTGGTCCTCCGCGACATTGAGCAATCATTCCTTGACAAAGCGATGGAAAAGATAAAGTGGTCGCTCAACAAGCTCGTCGAAAAAGAAAAGCTGACACAGGCTGACGCCGACAGGATATTTGCGCGAATTACTCCGGTAATTGACCTGAAGCAGGCGCTCAGTGGCGCAGACCTGCTGATTGAAGCCGTGCCAGAGGACATGAACGTGAAAAAGAAGGTGTACGCAGAGGTAGACAGCGCGGCAGATAGCAAGACGCTTTACGCGTCAAACACTAGCACGCTTCCCATAACAGAAATGGCGGCGCTCACCAATAGGCCAGATCGCTTTGTCGGCCTGCACTTTTTCAACCCGCCCCAGCTAATGCCGCTTGTCGAGGTCATACCTGGTGGCAGGACAAACGACAGCATGGTCGCAATGGCGATGGAGTTTGTGAAAAAGGTGGGCAAGCAGCCGGTGCTCTGCAAAAAGGACGTCGCGGGCTTTATCGTCAACCGCGTCTTTATCCCGCTGGTGCACGAGGCAGTCTACTGCCAAGAGCGGGATAATGTGCCAATGAGCACTATCGACTCGGCAGTCAAATTCAAGATGTCGTTTCCCATGGGGATATTCGAGCTTGCCGATTATACCGGCCTTGATGTGATACACAAGGCGACTGTAGAGATGCACTCCCGTGACAGCAAGGTCATCAACCCCCATCCCAAGGTAAAGCAGCTGTTTGACGAAAAGAACCTCGGCCAAAAGACCGGCAAGGGCTTTTACGAGTACAAGGGCGACAAGTATGAGCGCGTAAACCTGACAGAGCAAGAGGCCGCGAAATATGACCCTATCAAGCTGCTTGCAGTTGCAGCCAACAACGCGGCATGGCTCATTTCAAACGGCGTATGCAGCAGGGAGGACCTAGAGAAGGCATTAAAGCTGGGCATGGGACTGAAGAAGGAGCTGTTTGCAACCGTCGAAGAATTTGGCGCGGGAAACGTTGTCCAGACGCTGAAAGAGCTCGCAGCAAAGCACGGCTCATTCTACGAGCCTGACTCGTATCTCGTCAACTATCGGGATCATTAGCTGCAATGCTAGAAACATTTACAGAAAATCTTAAATCTATTCTATGCGTATAATAGAATGCCGACTGGCCGAAAGAGAGGAACGATCTGCCACGCAGAATCTGCGCAGCGGGTAAAGGCTCGCTGCGTCCAAAGACGTGAGCAGTTGCCATCTCTCTCAGGCGCACAGGTAAGCCGCGTGTTCCAAGGAACATGTGAGCGAGTCTAAACCTGGAATGGCAAGGGCAAACCACAGAGTTGCCACGGAACCTGTCATGGCGACCTTGACGGGAAAGCCGCATGTCTTCGAGCGCCAGTCCGGCTTTCACTTCTCCTTATTTGTGACTGCGTCCAGAATTGCCTGCACTGCCGCCTTTGCATCCTTGGCCACTATTATGGGCACGCGGTTTCGCTCGTCCAGGTACTTGCCTCCGTACATATCGGCGACCCCGCCGCTGCCAGCTATTGCCACTATGGTCTTATTCGTCATGTAGCCCACTCCCATTTCAATAAGGGTGCCGACTCCCCCTCCTACCGCGATTATCCCATCTGCCGAAGAGCCGACTACAAAGTCCCTTGCATAGCCGATACCAGTGCAAATGACGATGTCACAGAACTCGTTTGCGTACGAGAATTCTTCCTGTGGTATTATCCCAACCGTCGCGCCGCCGTTCTCCTTTGCGCCCTTGCAGGCAGACTCCATGACGCCACCAAGCCCGCCGCACACCAAAATTGCGCCGGCGCATGCGATCTCTTTGCCGATTTCATACGCTATCCTTCTTGCTTCGTCTGTGCACCTGTCCTTGTTGTAGCCAATGACCGCGATCTGTAGCTTGCGCACAGGCGAGCTGTCTGTCATCGGAATTATAGAGCTTTTGCAACCACACCGTACAACACTTTAAAAAGAGTGACTGAGAAATAGTAGCATTGTGAAGTTTCGTAACAGGATCGACGCGGGTGAAATTCTTGCAGAAAGGCTGGCCCGGGAAGGGTACGGCAACTCTTCTACCATAGTGCTTGGCATCCCGCGCGGGGGCGTGATCCTTGCTGACATTGTCGCGAAAAAGCTGGGCGCGGACTTTGATATCGTGATACCGAGAAAGCTGGGCGCGCCGGAAAATGAGGAGCTCGCCATCGGCGCAGTGACGGAGGACGGCACGTCTTACATCAACAGGTACATCGTCGACGCGCTGCGTATACCACCTAATTACGTCGAAAGCGAAAAAGCACGCCAGGCCGCAGAGATCAGGCGCAGGTCGGCGGCTTACAGGAAGCCGAGCGCTCCCTACAGCATCAGTGGCAGGATGGCAATCTTGGTGGACGACGGCATTGCCACCGGCGCCACGGTAATTGCCTCTGCGAGGTGGCTCAAAAAGCACAGGCCTGCAAGCGTCACAATAGCAGTGCCGGTCGCGCCCCCCCAGTCAGTCGAGCTGCTCGAGCAGGAGTCCGACTCGGTGATAGTGATGGCGACTCCCCGAGACTTTTCGTCAGTCGGGCAGTTTTATGAAGAGTTTGGACACGTCACTGACGATCAAGTGGCAGGCATCATGCGCGCAAGGAACCTGCTGTAGAAAGCTAATATATTATATGTGGCATGCCTGCTGTCTCGATTATATAAAATGGAGTTCCGCGTCAAAGACACCACCCTTGCCATAGAAGGCAAGAGGCGCATCGACTGGGCAGAGGCCCACATGCCCGTTCTGGTTGCGCTGCGCCAGAAACACGAAAAAAGCAAGCCGCTAAAGGGCGTCAGGGTCGCTGGGTGCCTGCACGTGACAAAGGAGACAGGCGTTTTGGTAAGGACGCTAAAGGCTGCTGGCGCTGAGCTCTCGTGGTGCGGCTGCAACCCATTGAGCACGCAGGACGATGTCGCCGCGTCCTTGGCCAAGGACGAGGGCATTTCGGTATTTGCAAGAAGGGGCCTGACTTCTCAGGAATACTATGAAGACATCCGCTCCTCGATGAAGATAGACCCGCACATCACCATTGATGACGGCGCGGACCTGACGGTGGAGATGCATAAGGGCAGGCCCAAGTCGATAAGGGGCGGCACTGAAGAAACAACTACAGGCATCATGAGGCTTCGAGCCATGCAAAAGGCAGGTAAGCTGATTTACCCCATTATCGCAGTCAACGACGCGGAGACAAAGCACGACTTTGACAACGTCTATGGCACTGGCCAGTCTGCGCTTGACGGCATCATACGCGCAACAAACATCCTGCTGTCAGGCAAGAATGTAGTCGTTGCAGGCTATGGCCACGTCGGCAAAGGCATTGCCAGAAGAGCCGCCGGCCTTGGCGCAAACGTGATCGTCACCGAAGTCGACCCCATTGCGGCGCTAAAGGCCAAGATGGACGGCTACAACGTGGCCAAGATGAACAAGGCCGCCGAGGTGGGCGATGTGTTCATCACCACCACCGGGTGCAAGGACGTGATTGTCGACAATGACATTGCCAAGATGAAGGATGGCGCGATTTTGGCGAACGCCGGCCACTTTAACGTCGAGATATCGATACCGGGAATTGAAAAGCAGTCTACTGGCAAAAAGGAGGTCAGCGACAGCACGATGCAGTACACGCTCAAGAGCCGCAGGCGGGTATACCTTATTGGCGAAGGCAGACTCGTCAACCTTGCTGCAGCGGAAGGCCACCCATCCGAGGTCATGGACATGAGCTTTGCCAACCAGTTTCTTGCAGTCCTGAAGCTGGCGCAGCAGGGCCAGACCATGAAGCCGCTCGTCTACAACATCGACAGGGCGCAGGATCAGGAAATCGCACTAGCCAAGCTCCAATCGATGGGAGTCGAGATCGACGCGCTGACGCCGGCGCAGAAAGCGTACCTCGATGGCTTTAGCGAAGGGACATAGGTAGGCAAGTAATAGTATTAATTATCGTAGTGCCGAAAACACAGAAGAAAGGCAGAAGATGGATGGGTAGTCTAGCCTGGTTAGGATACCTGTCTCACACACAGGTGGTCGAGAGTTCGAATCTCTCCCCATCCACTTTTACGCAAGATTAGCAAAAGGCGCTGGAGAGAAAATATTATTACTTCTTGGCTCCCAGCGTCCTGTTCTTTAGCCTCATCTGGCTGCCGCGGCACTTCCTGCACCTTGTGGCAGAGATCGGGTTCTTGCCTCCGCACTTGAAACATATCTTGAAGAACAGCCTGCGCTGCTGGGCTATCTGTTTCTTGGTGGCGTCCGTAATTGGCATATTTGTTGCTCTTCTTTGATGCTGGCAAAGTCTCTTTTCTACCTTTCTATTGTTATATATCATTCTGCAAACATGTAGAGGACTACCAGCTCGTCCTTGTTGCCGTAGAACCTGTGGTGCATCTTGGCAGGCACAAATATTATCGAGCCTTTTTTCACAGGCCTACTTGTTTTGCCGAGCTCGATAAATCCGCTTCCTTCTATGACGTAATACAATTCGTCGGCCGAGTGCGGCTCCTGTGTGTCCTTTTCGCCGAAGTGCAAGCGGAGGACCCCGGCTTCAAGATCGCGTATTTTCAAAAAGTCGATAAAGTAGCCGCCTTCCTTGTCGAGCTCTGACAGCAGGCCTGTCAATTCAAAGACTCTCTCTTCGCCCATTATAGCATCAGCTCCGGTACTTGCTCCTATCAACGATGGACATGACCAGCTTTAGCAGCGCGGCGCGCGTCTCCTCGTCGCGCTTTCTCATATAGTAATACAGCTCTTCGGTGGCAGCGTGATAGTCAATGCCAAGATTCTGCGCGATTTCAAGCGCTATGTACGACATTATGAGTTTGCGAAAGACCACGTCGACCCCGTAGTTTGCAATGTCGGCAAAGAGCTCATCCAGCGCGTTCTTGAACTGTGAGTCAAGGTACCTGTCCTTCGCTTCCCTGCTCTTGATTGCAAAGGTTACGCCCATCATCTTCTGCTTCATGTGGATGTTTTCCATACTCTTGACGGTTTTCATATAAATGTCACCGTTGTTAAGGCTTCTCGACCCCTCTCTTGGTCAGCAATGACCTAATAGACTGCATCATCTCGTCATGCGTTTGCATGTCGTTCTTCCTCATGTAATAATAAAGCTCTTCTGTTGCGGCATGATAGTCAATGCCTAGGTTCTGGGCTATGTTGAGAGCAATATGCGACAAAACCAGCTTCCTCATTGCTATCTCGGTGCCGTAAACGGAAGCATCGGATACAAGTTCGCTTAGCGTGTTTTTGAAGTTAGCATCGATATACCGGTCTTTGGCGTCTCTGGTCTTGATTGCAAAGGTTACTCCCATCATGCGGGCTTTCATGTGGATCTGCTCGACCATCGAAATGAACTCATCATTTAGAGGCTGATTGTCCAGCAGAACCTCTGAAAGGAGGTCTGCCGCATCCTGCTCGCTTACCTGCATGGCTTCTTTGACCTTGAACAGCACATGACACGCAGCGCAGCCGTTGCCTTTGACAATAGAAGGGTTATCTGCCACTCTAGTAATTTCCGCTCTTATTATCTGCTC
>DAINRX010000062.1:3641-8742 GCA_036741635.1 Nitrososphaera sp. | reverse complement strand
CCGGAGTAGCAGTAGGCGTCGGCTTGTCTGGTGGATGCGCAGAAGGGCCGCCGCCACCTAAACGCCCTCTACCTACAGGAGGTCTTCTGTCTCGACCCTTCCTTCCAACCAATCCTCTTGCGCTCTTTTTGGACTGCTTCAATGATTTGTTGTTGTTAACTGATTTCGATCTTCTACTCTTTGCCAATGGTAAAAATTAGCATCTTATGCGATATTAAGAGTGGCTGGGCGTCGATTCAAACCTTTGGTAACCTTGGCAGGAGCAGACACCAAACATGCACCTCCCCTTGCCGTTGATGTGGTAGCCCTTCTGGTGGCCGCAGGTGCAACTTTTGCTGTGCCGCAATAACTGCATAATTTTCGACGTCGATGCTCTTAAACTATTTGCGCGGACCGCGACCATATCACAAAAAGAATTTGCCGGTGTTATATAATCGATCGTGTATAGTGTTTGCAACAAGTTGTTGCTCTGTTTCAGCTGTTGCCGCAACTGCAAATAGCAATTCAGCAGCCGCTCGCTTGCTTGTTTTTCGCACTTGATCGTGTCTATATCTAGACACGATACGACAGCTATGGAAGCAGAGCAGAGCGTTCCTTAAATCGGGCCGCAATATCATGTGCTGTAAATTATGACACAGAAGATATAACGATAACGGAAACGAAAAAATGTTGATGAGCAATGCGATACGGCGGACTGTCAACTACCTGAGCGAAGCACTGGACAAAATGCAAATCGCGCACACCATCGAATGCCACAAGTACAAGATGAAGATAACAAAGCCGCTCCAGATGTCCACCTGACCTTTTATTACATTCCAAACCTTTGGCGCCAAAAGCGGATGTGCCAATTCTGGCAGGGTACCGGCTCTGCCTTGAACAACATATTAAATATCCTCTTCTTGCTAGAGAATCTCAGAGAGAGTAATAATAATAATGACTTCCCCAATGAATCTCGCTCAAAAGATAATATCGTCTCACTTGGCAGACGGCAGGATGGAACCGGGCCAAGAGGTCGGCCTCAAGGTAGACCGCGTGCTCATGCAGGACGCCACCGGCACGATGGCGTGCCTCCAGTTCGAGGCAATGGGCATCCCCCGCGTCAAGGCAGAGCACGCCGCCATCTATGTAGACCACAACATCCTCCAGACAGGGTTTGAAAACGGCGACGACCACCGCTTTTTGCAGACGTTCGCTTCCAAGTACGGCATCCACTACAGCAAGCCGGGCAATGGCATATGCCACCAAGTGAACCTAGAGCGCTTTTCGATACCCGGCAAGCTCCTGATAGGCTCCGACAGCCACACGCCGACTGCAGGCGGCGCGGGCATGATGGCGATAGGCGTAGGCGGCCTTGACGTGGCAGTCGCAATGGCTGGAGCGCCCTTTTACACCAAGATGCCCAAGATAGTGGGCGTCAAGCTGACAGGCAGGCTAAGGCCATGGGTCACCGCCAAGGACGTCATTCTGGAAATGCTCCGCAGGCTCACGGTCAAAGGCGGGGTCGGCAAGATCTTTGAATACTATGGCGACGGCATCAAGAGCCTTGGCGTTCCCCAGCGCGGCACGATATGCAACATGGGGGCAGAGCTTGGCGCAACCACCTCGCTCTTTGAGTCAGACGAAATCACGCTTGACTACATGACACGGCAGGGCAGGCCGCAGGACTACAAGCGCGTCGCGGCAGATCCGGGTTGCTCTTACGACGAAAACATGGAAATCAACCTGAGCGAGCTCGAACCGCTCATTGCCATGCCCGGCTCGCCGGACGCAGTGCGCAAGGTGAGGGACGTGCAGGGCACCGACGTTCAGCAGGTGCTCATAGGCTCGTGCACCAACTCGAGCTATGTCGAGATGATGACAGTCGCCCATGTGCTCAAGGGCAAGAAGGTGCACTCAAACGTCACGATGGCAATCAACCCGGGCTCAAAGCAGGTGCTCGAAACGGTGGCACGCGACGGCTCTATATACAACATCATTGCATCAGGCGCGCGCCTTCTCGAAAGTGGCTGCCAAGGCTGCATCGGTATGGGGTCGGCGCCGGGAACTGACTGGGTTTCAATAAGGTCGTTTAACAGGAACTGGCCGGGAAGAAGCGGCACAAAAGACGACAAGGTATTCTTGACGTCGCCAGAGGTATGCGTAGCGTGCGCAGTCACAGGCAAGATAACCGATCCAAGGGATCTTGGAGAATACCCGAACATACCTTGGCCGGACAAGTTCGTGATAGACGACTCTGGCATCGTAGCGCCAGCCCCGCCGCAGTATGCCGACAGCGTGGAAATTTCAAGGGGACCCAATATCAAGCCGCTGCCGCTGCGCCAACCGATGGAGGCGGTGCTGTACGGAGAAGTGCTGATAAGGGTAGGCGACAACATCAGCACCGACGCAATAATGCCGGCGGGCGCCAAGATACTGCCGCTCCGAAGCAACGTGCCGGCGATAAGCGATTACGTCTTTTACTGGCTCGACCCGGACTTTGCAAAGAGGGCGAAGGAAAAGAACGGCGGCTTTATCGTTGGCGGCGAGAACTATGGGCAGGGCTCTAGCAGAGAACACGCAGCGCTTGCGCCGATGTATCTGGGCGTCAAGGGTGTGATAGCCAAGTCGTTTGCAAGAATCCACAGGGCAAATCTCATAAACTTTGGTATCATTCCTTTCGAATTCCAGAACGGCTCGGACTTTGACCTTCTTGCCCAAGGCACGCCGATAACAATAGACAACGTGGTCAGCAGCCTCAAGGACGGAAGCAAGACTATGGAGGCAGTCGCCCTATACAAGAAAGGCAAGGACAGGATAGTTCTGAAGGTTGACCTCACGCCGAGGCAGAGGCAGGTGCTGGTTGCAGGTGGTCTGCTGAACTACATCAGGTTAACACAGCAGAGATCATAATGGTCAACAAGTTTCTGATAGCAATCGCTGCCGTGGTTGCAGTGATGGCTGCTCTTGTGCTTGCGCCCGGATTTAACAGCAACAGGCAGCAGTCCGCAACAACCGACCAGACGCAGCAGCTGAGCCTAGAGTACAGCAGACAGCAGCTGGCCAGGACTGAAAGCGGCTCGCTTGCGGCGGCAGCCGCGGAAGTGTTGACGGTTGAAAACGACGGCTCGGCAACGTATACCAAGGTAGGTGGGCAGCTCGATGAAAGGAAATTCACAGTGAGCGAAGAGGAGATGAAGCTGTTAAGAGCCAGGATTCTTGGAACAGGCTTTATGCAGATACCGGAGACCGACTACTCACAGCAGGAGGGTCTGGCCAACTTTACGAAATATACACTCAAGTTGCAGGCTGGCGGCGACCTCAAGACCATAAGCTGGGTCAACCCCGGCGCGCACGCTGGGACAATCCCGCCCATAATAACCAACGTGGGCGAGCTTTTAGATAGCATCATTTCAAGGCGCGTCTGAGAGAAAATATATAGAGCATTTGAGCGCATTGGAATCATAGTATGACAATATCCCTCGTGGCCACCGAGCCAAGACCCAAGGGCGTCAAGATAGAGACAGTAGAGAACGCCCGCATGGTTCGCGGGACCACATTACTCAAGCGCGGCTTTGCCCACATGCAAAAGCACGGCGTCGTAATGGACGTCACAAACGTCGAGCAGGCAGTGATTGCTGAAGAAGCTGGAGCCGTCGCAGTCATGGTCCTTGACAAGCTCCCCTATGACGTAAGGAAGGCAGGAGGAGTCGCCAGGACCGCAAGCATCAAGGTAATTCAGGAGATAATGGACGCTGTCACTATTCCCATCATGGCAAAATGCAGGATAGGCCACACCGATGAAGCCAAAGTGCTTGAAGTCACGGGCGTCGACATGATAGACGAAAGCGAAGTGCTGACCCCGGCAGATGAGGAGCGCCACATCTGGAAATGGGATTTCACAACGCCTTTTGTCAACGGCGCCAAGAACCTAGGCGAGGCTTTGCGCAGGATTGAAGAAGGGTGCGCAATGATACGAACCAAGGGCGAGCCGGGAACTGGCAACGTCGCCGAGGCCGTCACGCACATCCGGCAGGTCAATAGCGAGATACGCAAGATACGCTCGCACTACCAGGACAGCGACAGGCAGGAGCTGATGAAGGCCGCGCGAGAGCTGAAAGTGTCATACGCAATCGTTGAAGAGACGGCGCGCCTTGGCAGGTTGCCAGTAGTCAATTTCGCGGCAGGTGGCATCACCACGCCGGCAGACGCGGCACTGCTCATGAACCTTGGGTGCGACGGCGTGTTCGTCGGCTCTGGGATATTCAAGTCAGACGACCCTGCCCAGAGGGCAAGGGCGGTCGTGCTTGCGACGACATTCCATGACGACCCCAAGATAGTGATGGAGGCACAAAAGATGGTTGACGAAAAGAAGTCGCTTCTTGGCATGGACACCAAGAACCTCGAGCTAAGGATGCAAGAAAGGGGCCAGCACGCCTAATGAGCATCAAAAAGAGATCATCAGTCACCATTGGAGTTTTGGGCTTTCAGGGCGACATCGAAGAAAACGTCGCTGCAACCAAGCAGGCATTGCAGGAACTGCAGGTGGACGGCACCGTTGACTTGGTGCGCTACCCGGAGGAGATGGAAAAGGTGGACGGCCTCATCCTGCCCGGCGGCGAAAGCACGGTGCAGAGCACGCTTGCAGCAATCCAGCGGTCGCTCCCGATCATAAAGAAGCGCATCTCGGAAGGCATGCCGGTCCTCGGCACCTGCGCGGGTATGATAATGCTGTCCAAGAGGGCTTATGACAGGGTCGTGGGCGACACCAAGCAAAAGCTGATAGGAAATCTTGACATCGTGATCGAGCGCAACGCGTTTGGTAGGCAGAACGAGTCGTTTGAGGCAGACCTTGCAATAGGGATGCTCGGCAAGGAGGCATTCAAGGGTGTGTTTATCCGGGCCCCGGCCGTAAGTGAGGTCGGCAAGGACGTGGAGGTGGTTGCCAAGCTCAACAACAAGGTCGTCGCAGTCAGGCAAAAGAACATCATCGGGACGGCGTTCCACCCCGAGCTCTCGGGCGACTCCCGCATGCACAGGCAACTCGTCAAGATGGCGCTGGAGAACGAGCACAAGAACGATTCATGATCTCATTGCCTGACGAAGTGCTTTATGTAACTTGGTC
>DAINRX010000062.1:0-3541 GCA_036741635.1 Nitrososphaera sp. | reverse complement strand
GGAGCAGTGCAAGGAAATAAGCTCGCTGGACGACAGCATCCTCATGGCTGCGATTATCGGGAACGCCAACCTTCTTAGCACCCACATCAAAAAACCCATGGCGCCTCCAAACGAGCAAAAGTTCAAGGTGCTGCGCATCCAGACGGAGCTCATGGTCTCGATGGCGAGAAACAACGAGGACTTTTTGGCGAGCTAGGCTACCTCATGTTCCATAGCAAGCATCGAACATGTTCCGCTTCCCGATAAGCAGGGGTCGCAAGGCGAGGCTCCTCGTAGTGATCGCCAAGAAGCCCTACGACCATAATGAGCTGACGAAAAAGGTTCTCAATCACTCAAGCAAGCTGAAGGAATGAATTATTATTCTCCGACGAAGAAGAACCCGATCGCGATAATGACATAGACCGCGGTCAGCATCACGCCTTCAAACCAGTTGCTCCTGCCATCATGCACTATAAGGTTCAGGATTATCGCGGCGAGGAAAATGACTGCAAGCTCAAAGAGCGTGAACACCAGCGAGAACGGCTGGCCCAGCGCGATGCCGGCAAAGACGAGGATCGGGACGACGAACAGCGCTATCTGCGTGCCAGAGCCTGCGGCAATGCCTATCGACAGCTCCATCTTGCCCTTCCTTGCAAGCAGGATGGCGCTGCTGTGCTCTGCGGCGTTGCCCACGATACCTACAATGATTGCGCCCACAAACAGCTCGCCAAAGCCAAGCTCCTCGCCAGTGGCCTCCACCGAGCCGACCAGTATCTCGCTCACCACGATTACACCGGCCATGCTCGCTGCAAGCAGTATGAACGACTTTTTCTTGCTCCAGTGCCCGTGATGATCATCATCATGGGCTGCCGCCGGCTGCGCGCCATTGCCTGCAGCAGTCGCCGGCTCTTCGGGCTGGACGAACAGATGCTTGTGCGTAAAGAACGTGAATATTATCCCAAGGATGTAGACTATAATCAAAATGATGGCAAGCGAGTCGCTCAGCAGCTGGATTTCGCCGGGGTGCTCTGATGGAGGGAGCACCGTGTACGCCATGATAGTCGGCACTGCAAGGCCGATTATTGCGAGAAACAGCATCGATGATTGGAAGCCGATGTTTTCTCTGCTGAACTTTTGCTCCTTGAACCGAAATCCGCCGGCGACAACGCTCAGGCCGAATATGAGGAGGATGTTGCCGATTATTGCGCCCGTAATAGACGCCTTTACTAGATCGAGTAGGCCTGCGCTGATGGCTACGATCGCAATAATGATCTCGGCTGCATTGCCAAAGGTGACATTAAGGAGCGATCCCACCGTCGGACCATAGTGAGTGGCGAGGTGCTCCGTCGAGTCGCCTATCAGCTTTGCCAGCGGGATGAGGGCGATGGCCGCAATGACGAAAAGGACGATGTGATTGGCGTGCGCAAACTCTAGCGCGACGGCTATAGGGGCAAATACAAGCAGAAAGTAAACAGCTGCAGATTTTGACAGCTTGATGGAGCTCAGCAATGGCGACTTGCATCATCAGCTGCCCAGCATGCTTTAATTGTTTTTACAGCTTGAGAGTTTATCGCCCTGTTCTGCAGCAGGAAATATTTATTACAATACTCTGGCGTAACACGCTCACATTAACTTGGTCAGCATCGGTGAATATCTCATCCAGCAGCTCTATGCGCATGGCGTCCGCCACATTTTCGGCGTCCCCGGCGACTATGTCCTTGGATTTTACGACCAGCTCGTCCGTGGCAACTTGCTCAAGATGGTCAACACCTGCGACGAGCAGGGCGCAGGGATAGCGGCAGATGCCTACGCCCGCGTCAACGGCCTTGGGGCGGTCTGCATTACCTACGCCGTCGGCGGCTTCAAGGTCGTAAATTCTACCGCGCAGGCGTACGCGGAAAAATCCCCTGTTATTGTGATAAGCGGGGCTCCGGGGATGAGGGAGCGAAAAAAGGACCCCCTGCTGCACCACAAGGTGCGCAGCTTTGACGCGCAGAGAAGGATCTTTGAGGAAATAACTGTCGCGTCGACGCTACTGAGCGACCCACGGACTGCCGCAGGCGAGATAGACAGGTGCCTGACAGAGTCAGTGCGCCACAAGATGCCTGCCTACATCGAGCTCCCGCGTGATGCCGCCTGCCTTCCAATCGCAAGCGACCACACAGGCCTGTGCGAGGTCCAAGAAGCAAGCGACCAGGTCGCCCTGCAGGAAGCCCTTGAAGAGGCAGTTGCCATGATAAACAGGGCCCAGAGGCCTGTCATTGTCGCCGGCGTGGAGCTGCACAGATTTGGCCTGCAGCGGCAGCTGCTTGATCTGGTCGAAAGCACCAACATCCCCATAGCCACGCTGCTTTTGAGCAAGTCGGTGATAAGCGAGCGCCACCCCCTCTACCTAGGGCTGTACGAAGGCGCGCTCGGGCACGACTACATAAGGGAGTACGTTGAGTCAAGCGACTGCCTCATAATGCTTGGCGCATTCCTGACAGATGTCGAGCTTGGGACTACAGACAGCCCGTCAAAGATCGACTTGGGCAAGACCATCAATGTCACGAGCGAAAAGCTTTCCATAGGATACCACAACTACGAAAATGTGCGCCTGCAGGACTTTATGCGCGGCCTGCTAAACTCCAAGCTAAACCCTAGAGAATACAGCAGCATCCGCCCCTTTACCGCCGTAATCAACCACACTGGCCAGTCTTTCCTGCCAGTGAAAGGTCAGAAGGTCACAGTTGCGCGCCTGTTCCAGCAGCTTGACTCTTTCCTGAACGACGAAATGGTGGTGATAGCAGACGTTGGCGAGGCACTCTTTGGAGGCTCCGACCTAGTCATACATCAGGGCACTGAATTCCTGTCGCCGGCGTATTACCTGTCGCTTGGGTTCGCGATACCTGCCGCAGTGGGAGCCCAGATGGCAAACCCCGGCTTGCGCCCGATAGTGCTTGTAGGAGATGGGGCATTCCAGATGACTGGCATTGAAGTCTCGACCATCGCCCGGTATCGCCTCAACCCAATCATAATTGTGATAAACAACCGCGGCTACGGCACTGAGAGGCCGATGCTCGATGGGCCGTTCAACGACCTCCAGCTGTGGCAGTACAGCCGCATCCCCGACTTGATCGGAGGGAATGGCAGGGGTTTCTTTGTTGAAACAGAGGACCAGCTGGGCGAGGCCCTTGCCGCTGCGTGGAAGTTCAATGAAGGCTATTCCATCTTGGACATCCAGATAGAACGGGACGACATGTCCCCCGCCCTGCGCAGGCTGACAAGCAACATGGCGAAAAAGGTGCGCTAGAGGCTAGGTTCTTGCTTTTTTTCTCGTCAAGCACAAAGAATCTGTTGTGCCAGTACAGCACAGTGGCTATGCAAAGGTCTCCCGCGTTAAGAAGGGATTCCATATCCATATTTCTTCAGTCAAATTTACAAGCGCATCGTACGCAAAAACCCGCTATCTCCCACTGCATATACATTATCATGGCAGACGACAAAATTAACAGAACTTAAAAGGGTGCGGGGGGTGGGATTTGAACCCACGAATCCCTAAGGAACAGGGTTGCAGGAACCA
>DAINRX010000061.1:0-8847 GCA_036741635.1 Nitrososphaera sp. | reverse complement strand
ACCCTTGGCAGCGGCTCGGTAGCCGGGATACCTGCGATACTGCTCAACGAGGGTGCGTGGAAGCCATACTGCAGCGTCGCCACATGGTATCTGTGGAAGTCGCTGGAGCAGTTCAAGGGAACAGGATAGGATGACTATTTCATCTCAGCGATGAGCATCTTGACTGTGTTGACGTCAAGGTCCAGCTGCTCCGCTATCAAATCTTCTGCAATCCCTGAATCGCGCAGGTTCCTCAGCGCCTCCTTCTTTTCCTCGTTCACGATGTTGCCAGGCGGGTACAGTGACAGTTCCTGCTCGACAGATTTCACATATTTTAGGATTTTCTCGATCAGCTCGTCAGAGCCGATTCTGGTCTCTGTAGAAACGACTAGGACGTGCTCCTTGACTGGCAGGCTTATCAGCTTGACCTTGTCATAGATGTAAGTGACAGCCTTTAGGCTGCCAAGCTCCTGCGTGAACATTTTGCGCAGGTCGACGATGTAGACAGACTGGGCAAGGCTGACCTCGGGGTTCCGGCCCTTGAGATACTCCTCAGCTTCATTCCTCCAGGCGCTGGCATAAAGATGGCCGGATTTTTCCATCACCCCGGCAAACCTGATCTGGGAGTCAAGCGACAACACGTTCTTTGAAAATTGCTCCGGCTTCATATTTGTTGAAATCCTTAAAATAATGAATAGAATATAGCCGTTGCGAAAAAATTGCCAAAAAAAGGAGAAAAAGGTCAGCCAGCCTTTTGCTGCTTCAGGTCCCTTATCCTGCCGCGGCCGGTCTTGCGCGGGGCAACGTTGCCAACCTTGCGGCCAGGCGGGGTTGTCCTGCCTACAGATGACTGGCGGCCGATATGCTGGTGCCTTCCGCCTCCATGCGGGTGGTAGACTGCAGCCTGGGCGATGCCCCTGACAGTCGGGTACAGCCTTCCATGGGCCTGCATGTATTTTGCCCTGATGCCTGCCTTCAGGAACGGCTTTTCTTTGTGCCCGCCGCCTGAAATTGCGCCCACCATCGCCCTGCATTTTGAGTTGAGCGTGAGGGACTTGCCTGACGGGAACTTGATTGTGACTCCTTCTGTACCGTGAGCAAACACCACTGCCGATGAGCCCGCTGCTTTTATCAGCTTGCCGCCGTCGCCGGCATTCTTTTCGATGTTGCAGACGACTGTGCCATCCGGTACTGATTCAAGGGCCATGATGTTGCCAGCCCTTGCAGCCGTGCCAGTGCCTGCCTCTATGGTGTTTCCAACTATAGTGCCTTCTGGCGCCGGGACGTACGAATACCTGCCGTCGTCAAAGAGGATCTTTGCAAGCGGCGCGTCGCGCCCCCGCTCGTGAACAATGTCAACCACCCTACCTGTGTGATGCTCTTCTAGCTTGAAGTTGGGGTACTTTGCTGGCGCAATCTTGCCGATAATTATTGCTCGGAACTGCTTGCCTCCGCGGCCCCTTCTGCGGACGAGTGTTCTCTTGCCCATTTTTCAGTGTAACCAGCCGTCGGGTAGGTGATTTTAAGCTTGTGCTATTGTTGCTGCTGCTGGGCCAGCCATTCTTCCTGCGCCTTTTGCATCTCTTTTGCTGACATGTCGCGCTTGTGTGTCGCAATCGACCACAAGTGCCCTGATGGGTCCATAAGCTGGCCGCTGCGGTCGCCCCAGAACGCGTCCATTACCGGCATGGTCACGGTGGCGCCTGCAGCAACTGCCTGTTCGAATACCTTGTCAACGTTCTTGACGTACGTATACAGCGTGACGCCGGTTCCGCCAATGGACTGCGGAGACAGGGTCTTCCACTGTGGATTCTCGTCTGCCAGCATGATGCTTGAATCGCCGATCTTGATCTCGGCATGCATTATCGTCTTGCCGTCTGGCATGTACATTCTGTACTTTTCCTTTGCGCCAAATGCCTTCTTGTAAAATTCTATCGCCTCAGGGGCGTTGCGGACGACAAGAGTTGGGGTAACGGTGTGGTATCGCTTTGGAATAGGACCGACCTTGGTCTTTGCCTTGACCTTGCTCTTCTTTTTAGCCTTGGTGGCCATGCCGAGTTTGCATGCAGGTTGTATTAAAAAGCTTGTGCATATAGATGCTGTATATTGCCGCTGCTCTCAAGAATTGCTGCCAATATCTCCCATATCCACAAAAAATATATGATTTGAAGTACGCTTTTTATATTGAATAATGAAGAAGCCCACTGTGAACCCTAGACAAAAGGGCGTGTCTCTGCCTAAGCCCAACCCCAAGTGGGGCCGGGAAGAAGAGACGGAGGTCTTTGCCAAGAAGGTCAAGCTTTTCAGGCAGGGCAAGATTTCAGAGGACGATTTCAGGCGCTTCCGCCTGCAGCATGGAGCCTATGGCTCGCGCCTCCATATGGACTACAGCATGGTCAGGATAAAGGTGCCTGGAGGCGAGATGACTCCAGATCAGATTGAAAAAATAGCCAGCCTATCAGAAGCGTTCTCTATAGGCTCCGCTCACGTTTCAACCCGCCAGAACATCCAGCTCCACTGGGTGCAGCTGGAGGACGTAAGCGAGGTCATGAGGGGGCTTGTCGAGGCCGGCCTGACTACCCGGGAGGCATGCGGCAACACCATCAGAAACGTAATGTGCAGCCACTTTGCCGGCGTCTGCCCAGACGAGGCCTTTGATGCCACGCCATACTCTAAGGCGATTGCAAGGTTCTTCCTCCGCAACCCGATGTGCCAGAACCTGCCCCGCAAGTTCAAGATCAACTTTTCCTGCTGCGACAAGCATGGGCTAGTAAGGATTGCAGACATTGGACTTGTGCCGGCCGTCAGGGAAGAGAACGGCAGCATGGTCAGAGGATTCAAGGTCTACCTCGGAGGCGGCCTCGGTGCAGCGTCGTTCATAGGTCACCTGCTTGAAGATTTCACGCCGGAGGACAGGTTGCTGTCGACCTGCATGGCTACTGTCAGGCTGTTTGACAGGCACGGCAACCGCGAAAACATGGCGAGGAACAGGATGCGCTACCTCGTGCATGAAACAGGCTGGGAGAAGTTCCAAAAGATGGTCCTCAAGGAGCGCTCGATAGTGGAAATGACCACATCATATTCAACTGCGAAGATGTTTGACGTCAAGGCACAGGAGGACACAAGGCAGCTGCCAAAAGCGCCCCGGATGGCGAAGCTGCCGGTGTTAAATGAGCAGGTCACAAAGGAAAGCCCGGCGTTTGAGCGCTGGCTCCACACAAACGTCGTTTCGCAAAAGCAGGACGTCTACTTTACAGTGTTTGTCACCCTTGGAGCCGGCGACATTACTGCAAGCCAGCTGAGGGTGCTTGCTTCTGCAATCCGCGACTATTCGGCAGAAGGCGTCGCAAGGAACACGCCCCAGCAGAATTTTGCGATCCGCTATGTGCGCGGGACGGACTTGCGCGACTTTTACGAAAAGCTTGCGTCTGCCGGCCTTGCAAACCCCGGCGCGCTCACCATAGCGTCGGCAGTGGGATGCTCTGGCACTACGTCGTGCAACCTTGCAATCACAAACTCGCACAGGCTTGCCAAGGAAGTGCAGCGCAGGTTCCTCGAGCTCGGGCTTGACACTGACGACTCCTTGCGCGACGCAACAATCAAGATAAGTGGCTGCCCTAACTCGTGCGGCCAGCACGAAATCGCGACAATCGGATTCTTTGGAGGCGCCACGAGAATGAACAACTCGATGACCCCGACCTACACCATGCTGTTTGGCGGCAGCGCTGGCGAGCAGGGCGAGCTTGGAAAAGCTGCGACGCGCGTGCCGGCCAAGCGCGTGATTGACACGATACTGAAGGTGGTAGAGCTCTACAGGCAGCAAAAGTCTGAAAATGAGACGCTGCATCAGTGGATAATCAAGGTGACAAAGGGTCAGGGCATCGCAGGCATCAAGAACCTCGAAGACATGAAGGCTGCTCTTGCGCAGGTGATACAGCTGCCTACGCCGGAGCAGGACCCTGACGCCTACAGGGACTACGGCAGCGACTCACAGTTCAGCGCCAAGACTGCTAGGGGAGAATGCGCAGCTTGACCGCAGAAGCTGCAAAAAAGAAGAAAAAGGCAGCAAAATCAGAGGATTTCCGGCTCTCGATAGTGTGCGACGCCGACACCCTCCGGTCGCTTGTGCGCAAAAAGGCGGTGCGCGTGGTCGACGTGCGCAAGGCAGACGACCACCAGAAGGGGCACATACCCACCGCGGTTTCTCTGCCGCTTGCACACGTGCTTGAAAACGATGCGCCGGAAAAAATAGTGGCGATAATGGAGGAGCTTGGCATATCAGACTCGATGCCTGTCGTCATTTACGACGACACCTTTGGCGCCCTAGCCGCCAGGGTGGCGTGGACGTTCCAGTACATAGGTCACACAAACACCGCGCTCCTTGAAATGACTTTTCGCCAGTGGAAGGAGCTCGGGCTTGAGACCGAGACGCAGGCGCGCACCTACCCAAAGGCCGAGCACTCGCTCAACATCAACAAGAACATTTATGCCGACGCTTCATACGTCGAGTCTGCAAAGTCGCAGCAGGGCAAGCTACTGGTCGATTCAAGGGAGCGGCTGAACTTCCTCACAGAGCACATACCGGGGGCAAAGAACATACCCTATACGATGGTCGGCTCAAACGGGAGCATCCTGAGGAAGGCTGAGGACCTAAAGCGATTTATCGAAAACCGTGGCATTACAAGCGACTCTGAAATAATCACCTACTGCGGAAGCGTCGGGACGCTTTCAGGGCTGACATACTATGCGCTCAAGCTGGCCGGCTTTCAGAATGTCAAGCTGTACCCCAAGTCGTTCAAAGAATGGAAGGCGCTTGGCAAGCCAAAGGAAGAGTTCAAGGACGCCACCTACTGGGATCTGTCTGCAGAATAAAATCATGAATAATGATCATGGCTAGCAACAAAAGGCTCATCGTCTGTCTTACTGGAATGCCGGGCGCCGGCAAGACCACCGTCGCGTCATTTCTCAAGGAAAGAGGGTTTGCTATTGTGACTATGGGTGACGCCATCAGGGAAGAAGCGAAAAGGCAGGGGCTCGAGCTGACCGATGTCAACCTCGGCAGGCTGATGCTAAAGCTCAGGCAGGAGCTCGGGCAGGGAGCCGTGGCCCATCTTGTTTTGAGGAAATTAGAGCGGGACGGCAAGACCGGCAACGTCGTCATAGACGGCATCCGCAGCATACCCGAAGTCGAAGTGCTCAAGAAGGTCGGGCACGTCAGGCTGCTTGCAATCCACGCGTCGCAGGATACAAGGCTCAAGCACCTGCGAGACAGGGGCAGGCCAGACGCGCCCACAAACAGTGACGAATTTGCCAGCAGGGACAAACGCGAGCTTTCTGTCGGGATAAGCGAGGCGATAGCACTTGCCGACGAAACGCTCTCAAACAATGACTTGACACTAGAGCAGCTCAAAGAGCGCGCCCATTCTATAGTTGAAGAATGGCTCAGGGAGGCAAAGAACAGCAGTTGAGGCGGCTCCAGATTGCGTCGCCAATAGAGCTGAAAGTGGAGGCGCCAGTCAACTCGTCGGAGGATCCGCAAAAGGTTATAGACGCGATAACAAACGTCGTAGAACGATGCTCTCCAGAGTTCCGCTACGGCAGCAGGGTGGTGGGCAGGGCCACAGGCGCCGAGCCGCTGTCGATACTGTACGAGCAGGTGCGTTCAAGGTCTGCGATGGGCGTATTGAGGAGAATGCTTTTAGACAACCGCGCCGGTGACAGCACTTGGTTCCTGCTCAACAAGCAAGCGGCCACTGCCGGCATCGCTGCTGTCATTGAGGAAGAGCAGGAGTCACCCCTTGGGCCCATCAGGGTGGCAATAAGCTGCGAGGAGCTGGATGCTCTAGTAGACTGGCTGGTCCCTGAGGCTTCATAGGTGGAAAGCTTCTTTTATCCCTGCCTCTGTACGGGCTTTATGGAAGCGTATTGCGTCAAATGTAAAGCCAAGAGGAACATGAAGGATGAGAAAAAGGTCACAATGAAGAACGGCAAGCCGGCCACCCAGGGCATCTGCACAGTCTGCGGAACAAAGATGTTCAAGATAGGCAAGTAATAGTCTTTTTTTACACATTTTTTGTTTCTGCCCGGGTTAAGGCATAATACCCTCAAGCGCGCTCTGTCCTATTGATTGATAAAGATACGGAATCTTGTCAAGAAATATGGCAACTTGACAGCCGTCGATAACCTTACGCTTGATATCAACGAGAATGAGGTTTTCGGCTTGCTTGGCTCAAACGGCGCCGGCAAGACTACCACAATACACATGCTTGCCACGCTGCTCAAGCCCACCTCCGGCACCGCGACTGTGAACGGCTACGACATAACAAACCAGCCGGCAAAGGTGCGCGCAAGCATCGGCATAGTGTTTCAGGCGCCAAGCAGCGATGACATGCTCACCGGTTATGAAAATTTGCATTTGCATGCCATGCTCTACAGTGTGCCCCGCCACACGCGGAAGCAGAGGATCGAAGAAGTGCTAGAGCTTGTCGGCCTAACCGAGCGAAAGCACGATCAGGTCAAGACGTACTCCGGCGGCATGCGAAGGCGCCTTGAAATCGCGCGCGGCTTGCTCCACAAGCCAAAGGTGATGTTTCTTGACGAGCCGACGCTGGGGCTGGACCCTGCAAGCAGAGAGTCGATGTGGAAGTACGTCCGGCGGCTTGTGGAAGAGGAAAAGGTGACGATAATCCTGACAACACATTACATGGAAGAGGCAGATATGCTGTGCGACAGGATTGCCATAATTGACAAGGGCAGGATAGTCGCGCTTGACACGCCGGCAAAATTGAAGGCCGGGCTTGGAGGAGACATTATCAGGATAAAGACAAAAAAATTCATGCAACAGGACATTGACAAAATCAGACAGTTTAGCTTTGTGCACAAGCTAGAGCAGAGCGACGGCTTTCTTGTGCTGTCGGTGGATAACGCCAAGCGCGACCTGCCGGTCCTGCTGCAAAATGTCGAAGCCGAGTCTGCCGAGTTTACAAGCCCTACTCTCAATGATGTCTTTATACAGCTGACCGGGCGCAATATCGACAAGGAGCAGGCGGAAGGGGGGTTCATGGAGAGGTATGCAAAGTACGATTAGCATAGAAGATCATCTGGCCAAGATCTACGCGATATGGCTGCGCGAATTCAAGGTGTTTTTGCGAGAAAAAAGCAGGCTTGTGGCATCGACGTTCACACCGATACTGTGGCTATTCGTAATCGGCTCCGGCCTTGGCGCCGCCAACCCGACCACCGTGCCCGGCGTAGAAGACTACCAGCAATTCATCTTTCCCGGCATTGTCGCCATGTCGATAATATTTAGCTCAGTTTTTTATGGCTCGTACATCATCTGGGACAGAAAGTTTGATTTCCTAAAAAGTGTCATGGTGGCGCCTGTCAGCAGGGGAAGCGTATTCGTGGGCAAGACTCTGGGCGGCATGACCACATCGCTTATCCAGGCGTCAATACTGCTTGCCATCGGCGTCGCTATCGGGATAGGATTTACCCCGCTGTCGCTTATCCAGGCAGTGGCGATAATCCTGCTCATGTCATTTGGGCTTACGTCGCTTGGTCTTGCCCTTGGAAGCTATATGTACAGCCTCGAAGGGTTCCAGATGATCGTGAGCTTTGTCGTATTCCCGCTGTTCTTTCTTTCTGGCGCGCTCTTTCCACTTGACAACCTACCAAGCTGGCTGGGTATGCTGACTGCGGTGGACCCTGCAACCTATGGAGTTGACGCGCTAAGAAATGCGACGCTTGGCGTCGGCAGCAGCCCGATGGAGCTTAATATGCTGATTCTTGTTGGTTATACTGCAGCGCTTGGGTTGTTTGGAATCTACTCATTTGGCAGGATGAAGGCCGTCTGATGATTGTACGAGAACGATCTGGTTCTTATTGCCGGGCCGCGAAAATAATATTGTTGTGACGCCCGGCGAAGAATACCGCGACCTTGTCATATGCAACGATTGCCAGTGGGCAGCGTCGCTCCTGAAGGGCTCGCCCGGCTTTACATCCTGCCAGATGTGCGGCAACGCCAGACTGGATAGGATACCTGTCAACGACTATGAAGCGTACACCATAAGCATCAGGAACAGGAATGTCGAGATCGAGTTTACGAAAGACTAGAGAATTTCTGTCTGTAAGTTTAAAAGTGGTCTTGCAATGTGACTCTAACGAGGGGCCATAGTCTAGCTTGGTCTAGGATGTCAGAGGTTGTCCTGAAAAAACAACCGACGAGCCTGGGGCGCTGGAGATCGTGGGTTCGAATCCCACTGGCCCCACCATTGTAATGGGGATATACTTAGGCAGAAGAAAATAGCCCATATGGTCGCTTATACGTCGTCAGTACTACCGTTTATACGACGCCAGTTTTCTTGCCTTTTTTATTTTGGTACGCAGGCCAAATGACGACAGACAGAACTAATTATCTTTCGGTTTTGGTGCATTGTGACTCATTTCCAGCACAAAAATTGGTGTGGACCCAAGGGGCTGCATGCTGATATCAGTTCTTTTGAGAGGGTTCAGGAATGGAACAAGACATTCAGCTAAAAAGTTTGCTGAACAATTAGAAGGGTTCTGTGGGATTTGAGTCTTGCATATAAAGGGGTTCAATACTCTCCCAACTTTAAGGTTTACCCTTCAGGATAACTTATTTTGATCGAAATGGCAACTGGAACATTAAAACGATATGCATACATAGGATTATGCAATAAGATTTGAGCACAAATAAGAGACATCCATTCACAAAAAACTACTATACTTAAATAATGCAATTTTGCGTAGGACATGGTCTTCAAACATTGCCTTTGATAGTCACTACAAGTATTATTAACAAAAAAACTTATTTGATGACGTTTATTGCTTGGGCCATAATAATTACCG
>DAINRX010000060.1:0-8923 GCA_036741635.1 Nitrososphaera sp. | reverse complement strand
AGGAGGAGGATCTGATCAGCAACAACAACAGTTCCTGTATTTGACCACTACAGGATGGAAGACAGGCAGGCAGCACAGGATAGAGATCTGGTTTGTCGAGCATGACAACAAAAGATACTACGTAATGTCAGAGCTTCGGGAACGTGCGCACTGGGTCCAGAACATTGTGCACAATCCAAAAGTTTCCTTTAGAGTGAGCAATGACGCATTTGAGGGCACTGCACGAATAGTCGATAAAAGGAAAGAGCCGGGATTAGCTGCAGAGGTTTCAAAGTTGATGGGTGCAAAATACGGATGGGATCAGGGCTTGATTGTAGAACTTGCTCCAACAGTGTCTAGTGCGTCGTGAGATAAAAGGTGCGGGGGGTGGGATTTGAACCCACGAACCCCTAAGGGATGAGGTGTCCCAGTCAGGATACAACATCTGAGCATCATGTCAGACACGCACATACATAGAGAATCTGATCTCACGCCGTTGACCGGGCTTGGCGACCCCCGCCCATCACATCATCCTCCCGTTGCTATCCGGCAACTAGAATAATATCGTTTTGCGTCACTCGATGTTGATTGGCACGCCGCTGTCGCTCTTGCTCTTCTGCTTGAAGGACACTTCCAGTATGCCGTTCTTGTACGTCGACTTGGCAGTCTTGGGGTCGACTGTCTCCGGCAGCTCCACCCTCTTGTGGTAGCGCGGCTGCTGACCCGTAATCGACTCTATGGTAATCGAGCTTTCATCCGCAGTCACTCGCAGGTCTTCCTTGTTGACGCCCGGCACTTCGGCGACGACGCGCAGTTCGCCCTGCCCTCTTATGACGTCGACTAGGGGCTCGCGCTCTTCCTTGACCGACAGCCCTCCGCCAAGAACGTTAGGAAAGGCATCGATGTTGCCAAATTTGCGCACGACCGGCTTGCCGTCAGGGCCTATCTTGACAGAGTACCCATAAACAATGGGTCCCATTTCGCGAACTATGGAGCCGTCGTCCATCTTGCGCTCTCTGACAAGGTTCTTTGGGATCTGCCGCTCGACGTTCTTGAAAGCTTCCTGCATCATCTTTTCCATTTCCCGCATCATCTCGTCGATGTCCGGGAACCACGATCCAAAGCGCTTCCTCCGGCCGCTGCCAAACCATTCGTCAAATGGTGAAGACATGGGTGGAAATGAGCGGAATTTCTATTTTAAAGTATTTGTTTAGTCCTTCTCGAATTCCCTGTCTAGCTCTTTGAGAAGCGACTTTTGCGTGTCAGTCAGCTTTGTCGGTACCCTGACGTTTATCCTCACAAGCTGGTCGCCCCTGCCAGAGCTGCCATAGCGCGGGAGCCCCTTGCCCTTCATGCGCAGGACTGCGTTTGAAGGCGTGCCCTGCTGGATCTTTAGCTTTTCTGAGCCTTCTATAGTCGGCACCTTCAATTCGGTGCCAAGCGCAAGGTCGGTGAATTTTAAGTCAAGGTTGTAAAGCAGATGGCCATCCTCGAGCCTTTCAAACTGCGGGTGCGGCATGACACGTATCCTCACTACAAAGTCGCCCGGTATTCCCTTATCTGATAGCTCGCCCTCTCCCCGCAGCTGGAACGCCATGCCGTCCTCTGCGCCCGGCGGGATTTCCAGTTTGATCTTTTTAGTCTGCCGCGCCCTGCCTGTCCCTTTGCAGTTGCCGCATGGCCTTTCGACTATCTGGCCCCTGCCTTGGCACGTCCTGCAGGGCTCCATCGTGACAAATGTCGAGAACCTGTTCTGGCTGTAGACTCGCCTCGTCTGCCCCTGCCCATCGCACACCGTGCACTTGCGCGCCTTTGTGCCCGGCGCGGCTCCGCTGCCGCCGCATTCCCTGCACCTGTCAAGGCGCCGCACTTCGACCTCCTCCTTCTTTCCCTTGAGCACGTCTTCAAGAGAAAGCTCCATATCGTAGACTATGTCGCGCCCTTTGCGCCGGCCACCAAACCCGCCAAATCCAAACAGGTCGTCGCCGAAAAAGCCACCGCCACGGCGGCCGAATATCTGCTCAAATATGTCGCGAAAGCCTCCAAAGCCGATGTCGCGGAATATCTCGTCAAAGTTAGCCTCGGAGCCGCGGAACACTTCTTCAGGACCGACATGGCCGTACGTGTCGTAGCGCTTGCGCTTTTCGTCGTCTGAGAGCACAGCGTAGGCTTCGGATATCTCCTTGAACTTTTCCTCCGCGCCCTGCTGCTTGTTCCTGTCTGGATGGTACTGCAGCGCCAGCTTGCGGTAGGCACTCTTGATGTCCTCCTTGCTTGCGTTCTTTTGCAACCCAAGGACTTCATAATAGTCCTGCTTGCCGCTGCTCACTGCTTTTCACCCTGTATGTTGTTGTATGTGTCGCCTTTCAATTATTGTCATGGTGAGGGGTTGGGTCCTGCTGCGCTTCCTGTCGGCCCGCCACCAGCGGCAGCATCGCCGCCAAAGCCTCCTCCTGCTTCTGCGCCTGCAGCGCCAGCGGAAGAAGCGGCCGACGCCGCTCCAGCGCTCTGGTATGCTGCAGTGCTTATCTCTGCCAAGACGTTCTTTAATTCCTGTATCTTGGCCCTAACGCTTTCAAGGTTGTTGCTTGCGATGGCATCGCGGAGCTCCTGTGTGATCTTGTTGACCCTCTCTGCCTGCTCTGGTCTTACCTTGTCCTTGAGGTCCTGCTTGACCAGCTTGTCGGCGGCGTAGATGAGGTTGTCGGCCTCGTTCCTGACCTCTGCCTCCTCCTTCTTTTTCTTGTCAGCCTCGGCAAACTGCTCTGAGTCCCTCTTTAATTTTTCAATTTCGTCCCTGGACAGCTTGTTATTTGCCGTGATCGTGATCTTGGCCTCCTTTTGCGTGGCCATGTCCTTTGCCGCGACATTCAGTATGCCGTTTGCGTCGATGTCAAACGTCACTTCGATCTGGGGCACGCTCCTTGGAGCCGGCGGGATGCCAGACAGGTTGAACATGCCAAGCGACACGCAGTCGTTTGCCATTGGGCGCTCACCCTGCACGACATGAATTGTCACTGCGGTCTGGTAGTCAGCCGCGGTAGTGAACACCTTGCTCCTTTTTGTCGGGATGGTGGTGTTGCGATCTATCAATGGCTCCTTCAGGCCACCGAGTACCTCTACTCCGAGAGTGAGCGGCGTCACGTCGACAAGCAGTATGTCAGTCGACACGTCGCCGGCAATGATAGCACCCTGTATCGCTGCGCCCATTGCTACGGCTTCCATCGGGTCGACGCCCCGCTCGGGCTCTTTATTCATTACAGAAGCGACAAACTGCCTCACCATCGGCATCCTCGTGGGGCCGCCTATGAGGATTATCTTGTCGACGTCCGCAGGGCTAATCTTGGCATCCTGCAGTGCCTGCATCATTGGCTGCCTGCAGCGCTCGACTATAGGCCGGAGAAGCTCTTCAAGCTTAGCCCTTGTCAACTGCAATATCAGATTCTTGGGTCCCGACGATGGATCGTATGCAAGGAACGGCAGGTTGATCTCTGTCTGGACGACGTTTGACAGCTCTATCTTGGCCTTCTCGGCTGCCTCCCTTATCCTCATCATGGCAGCCTTGTCGTTTCTCACATCAAGGCCGGACTGCTTGCGGAACTCTTGCATGACGTACTCGACGAGCGTATTGTCCATGTCGGTGCCACCAAGCTGGGTGTCGCCCGAAGTACTCCTGACTTGGAACACGCCGCCTCCCATCTCCATCATTGTGACGTCAAGCGTTCCGCCGCCAAGGTCAAATACCATTATCTTCAGATCCTTGCTTGCCTTGTCAAGGCCGTACGCAAGTGACGCGGCTGTCGGCTCGTTGATTATCCTGACCACCTGGAGCCCGGCGATCTCGCCTGCGTCCTTAGTCGCCTGCCTCTGGTTGTCATTGAAATACGCCGGCACTGTGATTACTGCCCTATCGACTGGCTCGCCCAGAAACGCCTCGGCGTCCCTCTTTATCTTTTGCAGGATAAAAGATGACACCTGCTGTGGCGTGTATTCTTTGCCGTACACCCTGAACTTGAAATCGGTCCCCATCTTGCGCTTTGCCGCAATGACGGTCCCTTCCGGGTTTGAGATCATCTGGCGCCTTGCCGGCTCGCCCACGATAAGCTGGCCCTCCCTCGTGAACGCCACGACCGACGGGAATGCCTTGCCGCCGATGGACGTGCCCTCCGCTGCCTGTATTATTGTCGGCTTGCCGCCTATCATCGAAGCGGCCGCCGAATTGCTCGTTCCAAGATCAATTCCTATTATTTTGCCCATATTCTATTGCTCTCCTTGTTGGTTATCCGTCTCTTTATTACTACTGTCAGAAACGCTATTTTTAACTATCTTCTTTGAAATTTCGACCAGGCTAGGCCTCAGCACCTTATTATTAAGCAGGTAGCCCTTCCTAATCTCGGTCGTCACGGTGTTTTCGGGCGCGTCCTCCCTTGTCGAGTAGGCTATGGCGTCGTGCACGTTTGGGTCAAAGGGTGTCCCAACCGTCTCGATCTCCCTCACGCCTTCCGAGGCAAGGAGCGAGTCGATGTTTTTCAGTATGCCCTCAAGGCCCTCAATGACCACTGGCTCGGATTTGCCGCCCTGCTTGGCAACAGAGAGCGCCCTCAAATAGTCATCGCGGATGTTGAGGAACTTTAGCAGCAATTCAGCCTTGAGGGACTCGGCCTTTGAGGCGACGTGCTTTTCCATCTGCTTGCGGTAGTTGTCAAAGTCGGCCATGAGGTACTTCATTTTGTTGAGGCTGCTCTCGGATGACTCTTTCGCCTTACGGAGCTCGCCCCTAACCAACTCGAGCTCCTTTCTCAGCGCCTCGATGTCCTCCTCGACCGGCCTCTCATTCTCCTCCTCACGAGGCTGTTGCCCGACTGCTGTCTCGTCCTTCTCTTCCAAAGCAGATCAAAAATGCCCGTCAGATAATATATATATAATTGCATATCGCCTCGCAAGGATTATAGCCAATCTCAGGCGTATTTTATCCATATATATACATGAGCTCTGACGACGAACTTGAGGCTATCAAGCAGAAAAAGCTGGCCGAGCTGCAAAAGGCGGCTGCCACAAAGGCAATGATGTCTTCACTCACCGAGCCAATAGTGCTCACCGACTCTAACTTCAGCCGCGAGGTTGCAAAATACCCGGTGATGCTAGTCGACTTTTGGGCGCCCTGGTGCGGGCCGTGCAGGATGGTCTCGCCAATAATCGAGCAGCTGGCAAAAGAATATTCTGGCAGAGTGGCTTTTGGCAAGGTCAACGTCGACGAGAACCAGCTAATAGCAGGATCGTTTGGCATACAGAGCATCCCTACGATGATAATATTCAAAGGAGGCAAGGCAGTCGACGTCATGATAGGCGCTCTGCCAAAAGGGCAGATAGAGACGAAACTAAACCAGCAACTTTCGAACGATGAATGACTCGATTTATAGATATAGATAATGAAAAAAAAAGAAAAAGAACGCACTTAGTGAATATCTAAGTGCGGAAATGATGCAACGCTTACGCCCAGTTCGCCCTGGATCTTCCTGATCTTGGCTGCGTATTCCCTCATCTTTGCATCGTCGCCATGTACCTTGGCAATCCTGTATCCCTTCCATGCCTTTCTCAGTGCGCCCCAGCTCTGTCCGGTCGTAAAGTTGCCTCTTGTTGGGGTTTCGTTTTGAAGTGACATTATGGCTGTCATGCTGAGGTAATTCCTGATTGATACTTAGCACCAATAGTCAACTTTTGCCAATTTATGAGTGAAAACACTTGCTACCGGCGACAGCCATGAGGCAGAATTTTCCAAATTTTAGCGTTTGAGAGCGTACATCTCATATATTTTACAAAGTTATTGCTGCTTCTCAGCTTGGCTACCCCACAGCCAACTTTTATGCCTCTTCCACTCATGGACTGGTGCAAGCGTGGGCCCGTTCAAGAAGAACAAAAAGGACGACGAAGAAAAGAAAAAGAGCGTCGAGCGCTTTTACACGCTCCTCAAGGCGCTGATGGACGAGCTGTTCGAGTACGCGCCAAAGTCAAAGCACGTAAAGATGCCGTACAACGTTTCGTTTGGCCTCATTTACGACGACCGCAACTCGGTGCTATTGACTGGTGTCGACCAGAAAACCGGCAAAAAGTTGTACCTCTACAACGTGCGAATCATTGGCAGGATGTTTGAGGAAAAGCGGCAAGCGATGCTTGAAGACAAGACTACCGAGACGCTGTTTGGCTGGATTGCTGACGTGTGCTCGCTTTACATCAGCCCGTTCGTGTACGACTATGTTGTCAATACTCAGCATCGGGGACAGGGCGCTGCCGAGCGCACCACAAGACAGATAGTCAGGGGATTTTTAGATAAGCTGACAAGCGACCCTGAATTGAAATACGTGCTTGACACGATACGTGACCCTGCTGCCACCACGCCGGATCAAAAATAGCTGACGAATATGCAAACCCAGCTTGGTGCTCCAATAGATAACGCAAGCGCGATGCTAGCCTGCATGGAAGAGATGATAATCAGGTGCAACATTTGTGACGAAATGATAGGCTCATCCGCAGTCGCCCAGCACGTTGCGGGCAGGAACCACGCGGTCAAGAAAAAGGTGGCCGAGTTCCACGAGATGAACGCGCAGGTAAAGTCGTCGTACCAGCACGACACATCAGTAGTAAGAGCGTGGATAAGTGACCTTTACAATTATGACTTTTTGTCGACAGGCAGAACCTAGGCGTAGTTGCTCTTTATCGACGACTTGGCGCCACATGCCTCGCAGATAAGAAAAGCCACCTTCTTGTTCTTTTCAGTGTGGGTATCGGGGCTGCCGCACACAGGGCACTGGATATAGTCCTTGACATATCGGTCGATTAGCGCCTGGAACGAGGAAGGCGTCTTGCGGCCAAGGAATATCACGCGCTCGCCGGCGATATAGCCTGCAGAAGCAAGCTCTTTGTTGAGGTAGAGCAGGAACTTTTCTGGGTCCCTCCGCAGCGCCTTTGGAAACTCCATAAAGTTGCGAAAGATGGTGTTCTTGCCGACCCAGATTATCTGGGGAGCCGGGATTTCAAGCCTAGAGCGGGCCTTCCTTGCAGTGTTGCCCAGCTTGTCCTGCAAGCGCTTGAGCAAGGCTTCATAATCGGCAGCGGACTGCGTAGTCACAGCAGATTCACCGCGCTGCTGTTTAATGTATGTTGCTGGCAGTCAGGGCCGGATCAGCATAAAGCCAGCTTTGACCCTCTTTTTCGTCACCGCTATCGCAGCTGGCGACGAGTCGCACCCGATCCAGTGCCTGCCAAGCTTCTCTGCGACGGCAAGCGCGGTGCCCGAGCCGCAGAACAGGTCTGCCACTAAGCCGCCCGGCTTGCAGAACTGGCCGATTATCCGCTCCAAAAGCTCGGCGTGCTTTTCCGTGCCGTAGCCTGTTGAATAGTTGTACGCCTCGACATCGAGCCAGACATTGTCGAGTAATTTGTGCGTCTTGGGCGGAATCCAGTACTCAGGGTATTTCACGCCGGCGCGCTTGCGGATGAATTCCAGCTTTTTCCCACTCGCTTCCCAGTACTGCTCGAGC
This sequence comes from Nitrososphaera sp., assembly GCA_036741635.1. Taxonomy (GTDB): domain Archaea; phylum Thermoproteota; class Nitrososphaeria; order Nitrososphaerales; family Nitrososphaeraceae; genus Nitrososphaera. The sequence continues at coordinate 1,406 of DAINRX010000060.1, read as the reverse complement.
GTCATGCGCGAGGAAAGTTTCTTTTCAAATGTCCGATAGTTTTCGATTGCCGCAAGCGCCCTTGCTTTCGCCCACTTCCACTGTCCTCTCTCCGGCGTGTAGCCAAAGATCTCGTAGCGCATGGTCGGTCTGCTGACGTTGCTCCAGAACCCCATCCACTTTGCTTTTGAATTATGTTCTGCAAGCGGAAGTGCAAATTTTGTGCCTGCCGACTTGGAATACCACAGTATCGAGTCGCAGGCCGTATGCATCCTGTCAATCGACTCGAACTGGTACTGCAGGCTTTTCCTGCGACCCCTTTTCACAATGATCTCATTTCTGAAATTTTCAGGGCCGAAAATCTGATCCATCATCACCTTGACGTAGTGCATGGCGTGCCAGTCAAGGTGGACAAATATCGAACCTTCAGGCGAGAGCAGCCTGCACATCCTGACAAGGCGCTCGCGCATCATCTCCAGGTACTTGCTCTCCTTCCACACATCCTCGAATGCGAGGCTGCTGTCGTTTTCGATTCGGTGGAAATAGCGCTCGCCGCTCAGGAAAGGCGGATCGATGTAAATGAGATCAACTTTGCTTTCAAAGCCGTGCTCCAATAGATAATCAATGCAGTTAAGGTTGTCGCAGTGGAAAAGTAGGTTCCTGTTTTTAAGCTCTGAACTGCGCGGCCTGGGGACGAGCCGGGTTCTCTGCGGCATATAATGGTGCATTGTTATGGTCATTATTATTCAAATCGGGTTTTTGCTTGCTGGAACATTTGTTTGTTTGAACATTACCAATCATCATGTCCGACTTCCAGCGATTTCCACGCCAATTCTAATTTTTCTAGCTCTAGTTCGTGGCTGTGAATCATGTGGCCAATGAACTGCTCTCTCCCGACAAGCAAGATTTCACAATATCTGCATTTCACAGAATAATGTCTTCTTGGAGGAGAGATTGTTGTTGTTACTGCTGCCACTGCTGCTGCTCCCTCTTATTCCGGCGGTAGTAGGTGCTCATAAGCAAACACGAATTGTACTTCTGACCTGGAATTCTCCTCAGCAGAACCAGAAGAAGAAGAAGAAGAAGAACTTGATGGTAGTACTGGAGTTGCATACCCTACTATCATAGTGTAATTGTTGCCCGTCTCATTCATTGGCTTCCAGAATCTTTTATTGTGACCAGCACTATCACTATCACCAGCAGCAGCGGCATCATCCTGAGAACCATCATCGGCCTCGCCTGCAACCAAGCTATACGAGAACGAGGTTTCATTGTCCGCGCCGCTTTTATTACTTCTTACTATGGGGGCAAATTCATAGAGCAGAGTTTCATCCTGCGGGTCTTTGAGTTCTACATACACAGTGATGAAAGGACCAGCTGCCTCTCCCACTGTGCCATTGACTAGTATCGTCTGGTTAGTTGTAAAG
>DAINRX010000059.1:5474-8977 GCA_036741635.1 Nitrososphaera sp. | reverse complement strand
TAACCAGTGCGCGGCTGCACAGAGTTTCTAAAACTCAAGGCTATGCAGAACTCCTATTGTTGCTGTAATAATGCGGCACGGACTGCGCACACTGGTCGCAGTATCTCTCTATGAGCACGATACCGTTCCCTACTGCAAATAGCACGTCTTTGGTGGCAGGGCCTCTACAGCTTTTGCACTCTTTTGGATTTGTCAATTGATTCTCGTAGTTTCTGATTGACGAAAAAAACTTGTTCATCATTATACAGCTGGTTGCGACCAATAAGAATGTAGGCTCGCATTTAAAAGTAAGGCGGTTCGATTTGCATGAACAAGCATTCCATTGTAGAAAAGCCAAAAAGAGATATGCATGATCGAAGAATTGCACAGTCCTGTCCTGTGCTTTTACTTCTTTGCCGGTTTCTTTTTGCTGCTGGCTTTCTTCTTTTTTGCTGCCACGAACTTTAGTATAACACTGAGCTATTTAACAATAGCTAAGACTACCAAGCTGTTGTTACATACATTGCGTGAGCACAGTGTCAGGGAAGAACTAACTAACTAACTAACTATTCTGGCGGTGTTAGAGCCTGCCTGTTGCTGCCAGCCTGCATTTTCATATTTGCTTTTGTTTCTGTCATTCTCTGCGGCACATAGAAAATCTCGTGATCAATCTTGAGATGACTGAGAAAGGCCATCCCATTATTGACGGTATCTTTTACTATCAAATCGCGTCCACACAAGTTGCATTTTATTATGTGTTCGTCTGGGCCGGCAGCCAATCTAAAAGATCAGTGTGACAGACATGAATAAGGCTCTTTCTGAAAGACGACATATTTCCCATCCCTCGCAATCATTGAACAAAGACGGACAGGTAGACTTTTAACCCTGGCTCGCACAGCGTGCTTCGTTTTAAACTTAGGCAAAAGAAAAGTTCTCACTGAATCCGCTCCCAACTAGATGGTGATGCCCGGTCAAGTGCAGCTTTTTGGAAGAGTCATCAAGCTGGTTGGAGGCGACAACATAATAGTAAAGTGCACAGACGGCAAGGTGAGAACCTGCCGGATACGGGGCAAGATAAAGCGCAGGATGTGGATAAGGGACAACGACTTGGTGCTTGTTGCACCTTGGGACTTTCAGTCAGACAGGGCCGACATAATCTGGAGATACATTTCTGCACATGCAGAGAAAATCAAGCAGGATGGCCATCTGGCAAGGCTAGAAGCATAACAGATTTCAATAGACACACAAGCCGCTACTTTTCACTCTGCTCATTTTTGCGCTGGTCTAACCTGTAGCGCCTGATGATTTCCTTATCGATTTCTTCATGCTTTATCTGTTCCCCTCTTCTCCCTGGCGTCTTCATTTCTTGCTGCTTTACCCTCTTCCTTTCATCATCTAGTTCGTCTCTTCCCCGGTCCTGCTTCTTCTTTTGCAACTCGTGAGCATAATTCTCGCGAAAGAACTTTTCTTCCTCAGTATCTTCGCCCGCCATGTCAGTCACTATTACTGCTATCCACTTGACAGTAGGGCATGGGAATATTTATCCCCTTTCTAGCACATACATACTGTAGAGATTGTGATATTGCGTGAAGAGAAGCAGCAAGAACAGAAAGGTGGAGCGCTTTGAGACAGCGATTTCAATACCGACGTCGTCATACTATGGCAACAAGCCTCGTATTGCTCGATGCAGGATCTGCAACAGAGCCGCACATTATAGAGTCATGCGCTACATGGAGACGATAAGCAAGATAGAATACTACTGCAAAGGATGCGTAAGCAAGCTTGACGATTAGTTAGTTAGTAGTCGTTGATTGCTTGACCCCATCAAGAAGTTAGGTTATAGTAGATTCTCTTTGCCCAGCAGAATTTAGCTGATGATGACGCTTCATTTGTTGCGCATCACAAATACAATAATATAATACATCTCTGCGTCAAGACTCACATCATGCCCGCCAAAAGATGGCTCGATAACCAAGTTACGCTGAACCCAGTCAAGAACCAGACGGTTGCAGTAATAGGCTACGGCATCCAGGGGCGCGCTCAGGCGTCCAACATGAAGGATTCTGGTCTTAACGTAGTTGTCGGCCTTCGCAAGGGCGGCAAGACATGGAAGCAGGCTGAGGCCGACGGCCACAGGGCAATGGAAGTAGCCGAAGCGTGCGAGGCTGCCGACATTATCCATATTTTGATCCCTGACATGGAGCAGGCTGACACCTATACAAAGGAAATAGCCAAGCACGTGACAGAGGGCAAAGCGCTCTGCTTTTCGCACGGCGCGGCAATCCACTGGAAGTGGATAGTGCCGCCCAAGAATGTCGACGTTATCATGGTCGCGCCAAAGGGGCCGGGCCAGCGCGTACGCGAATTATATCAGGGGGGCTTTGGAACCCCGTCGCTTGTCGCCGTCTACCAGGATCACACTGGCAAGGCATGGGACAGGGTGCTTGCTCTGGCAAAGGGCATCGGCAGTACCCGCCCCGGCGTGCTCCAGACAACGTTCAAGGAAGAGGTGGAAACGGACTGGTTCGGCGAGCAGGTAGACCTCTGCGGCGGGGCGCACGCCATGATAATGAGCGCCTTTGAGACGCTTGTTGAGGCCGGCTACCAGCCAGAGGTGGCGTACTTTGAGTGCCTCCACGAATTGAAGCTGATAGTAGACCTTGTGCAGAAATACGGCATCACCGGCATGTACAACCGCGTGAGCGAAACAGCGAGGTACGGCGGTCTGACCCGCGGCCCCCGCGTTGTCGACAAGGAAGCCAAGAAAAAGATGAAAGAAGTGCTGAAAGAGATCCAGTCGGGCGAATTTGCCGACGAATGGGTCAGCAAGTACAAGAAAGAGGGCAAGAACTCGTTTGTGCGCTACATGAAAGAAATCGAGAATCACCAAGTGGAAAAGGTAGGCAGGGAAATGCGCAAGATGATGTGGCCCGACGCGCCAGAAGTGTAGTAGTAGGTTCTTCCTTCTTTTTCATTTATCAAGCCAGTCTTTAAGCGCTCACTTGCTGCCCTGAGTCTTTTTCACGTTTTCCGTAATATGCTTGATTATGACTGGCAGAGGGGTGCCGGGGCCAAAGTTGCCGGTGACGCCCTGCCTTTCCAGCTCTTTTCTGTCGCCTTCCGGTATTATGCCGCCGCCGACAAGCAGTATGTCGCCTGCGCCCTTTTCCTTGAGAAGGCGCGCCACTTTGGGAAATAGCGTCAGGTGCGCGCCGTTTAGCAGGCTCATTGCAACGACGTCGACATCCTCGTCAATGGCCATGCTAGCGACCTGCTCGGGGGTGCAGAACAAGCCAGAATAAATGACTTCCATGCCGGCGTCGCGAAAAGCCCTGCATATCACCAGAGCTCCCCTGTCGTGGCCGTCCAAGCCAAGCTTGCTCACCAGTACGCGTATCGGTCTTTGCTTCTGCTGTTGCTGCTGCTGCGCCGACATTATTACTGCCAGAAAGAGTGTGTTTCCGCTTAAAATATTTATTCAATTCCGGAGCGACTAGTAAACATCAGCGTTTAGTGAGTTATAC
>DAINRX010000059.1:0-5374 GCA_036741635.1 Nitrososphaera sp. | reverse complement strand
TGCTGACCAAGTCCCACATGGGATGATGATGATATGATAGCTCTGGCATTACAAAAGGGTGTGCTGTAGGCATAGAGAGATGTGTGTAACAAAGCGCACTAAGTCATAAATACAAAATCAGTTATAGTATTGTGCATGGCTACCTCGTCGTCATCGTCATCATCAGAAGTTGAAGAAATTCAGACAATGTCGGTGAGGGAGCAAGTCAGCCTGTACAGGCAGCTGAGGGAGCAGCTCGTCCAAGAAGTTGAAAGATACAGGCGCGAAGGGAAGGACAGGCTTGCCGACATCATTTCAGAGTCGCTCAAGGAATAAGACAAGAATTCGTTAATATTGCACGCCGCGTAAACCTGTTGCGTAATGCTCCCCATAGTAAAGGGTCTGCTGGCAGGCGAGCGGCGCGCCCTTGCAAGGGCCATCTCCATCATTGACAACGACGACCTCGAGTCCCATGATATAATACGCGAGATTTTCAGCAAAACAGGCAAGGCAAGGACGGTCGGCTTTACCGGCCCCGGCGGCGCAGGCAAGAGCTCGCTAATAGGGAGGCTCATACCTGAGTGCCAGGCTCTCGGCTACAAAGTAGCTGTCCTTGCGGTTGACCCCACAAGCCCGATAACGGGAGGCGCGATACTCGGCGACAGAGTGAGGATGCAGGGCAACCTTGACGACAAAAAGGTGTTCATGAGGAGCATGGCGTCGAGGGGCGCAGTAGGCGGCGTGTCCAAGTCGCTCCGCAACGCGATAAGGATCCTTGACGCAGCCGGCTACGACCTTGTGCTGGTCGAAAGCATAGGCGCCGGCCAGCTCGAAGTAGAAATATCCCGGGTTGTCAACATCACTGTCGTGCTTTTCACGCCCCATACCGGCGACAACGTGCAGGCAGTAAAAGCTGGTCTTACAGAGATAGGCGACATGTATGTAGTCAACAAGTCCGACATTGAAGGTTCGGCTGCATTGTACAATACCATAGTCGACCTTATCGGCAACACTGAGCGCAAGCCGGCCGTGCTCAAGACCTCCGCCAAGACCGGCAGGGGTGTCAGGGAACTAGCGCAGAATATTGATAAATTACTAAAGGAAAAAAGCATTAATTATAAAGAACGCGAGAGAAGGATGCTGGAGGACGAATTGAAGGACATGGTCTTAAATATAGTCGAGAAAAAGGTTGTGTCGATGCTCGCAGGAGACAAAAAGTATTCAGAGTTTATCGATAAACTGTTGAAAAAGGAGATAGACCCGTACGTGGCCGCAGAGCAGCTTGCCTCCGGCCTCATCAACAAGTAGGCGATTATGATGGGGACTGCTGAAATCTTCAAGACTGATTCCGGGATACCGGTCAAGCGCGTCTACAGCAGGAAGGACCTGAAGAAATCAAATGGCCGGAACGAAGTCCCAGGCAAGTACCCGTACACCCGCGGCCTCTACCCAGACATGTACCGTGAGCGGGTCTGGACGATGCGCCAATACAGCGGTTTTGGCAGCGCAGAAGAAACCAACAAACGCTTCAAGTTCCTGCTCGAGCATGGCCAGACGGGATTATCATTGGCGTTTGATCTTCCTACCCAGACTGGCAGGGACTCGGATGACCTGCAGTCGGAAGGCGAGGTAGGCAGGACAGGCGTTGCCATCAGCTCGATAAAGGACATGATGACCTGCTTTGACGGAATCCCGCTTGACAAGGTCAGCACCTCGATGACCATCAACTCGACTGCCTCCACGCTTTTGTCGCTTTACATCACTGTCGGTGAGTCGCAGGGAGTGTCGCCCGATCAGCTCAGGGGCACGACCCAGAACGACATCCTGAAGGAATACATCGCCCGCAATACCTACATCTACCCGCCCAAGCCGTCGATGCGAATCATCGGCGACATGATCGAATATTGTTCAAAGAAGGTGCCCCAGTGGTACCCGATCAGCATTTCGGGATACCATATGCGCGAGGCCGGCTGCAATGCTGTGCAGGAGCTGGCGTTCACATTTGCAAACGCGATTGAATACATCGAGACTTGCACTGCAAGAGGCCTGAAGGTCGACGACTTTGCGCCCCGGCTTTCATTCTTTTTCTGCTGTACAATGGAGTTCTTTGAAGAGGTAGCCAAGTTCCGCGCTGCCCGGCGAATCTACGCCAAGATAATGAAGGAGCGCTTCCACGCAAGGAACCCCAAGTCGATGCACCTGCGCTTCCACGTGCAGACGAGCGGTGAGTCGCTTACCGCCCAGCAGGTGGACAACAACATCGTCAGGGTCACCACAGAAGCGCTAGCTGCGGTGCTTGGCGGGTGCCAGTCGCTCCACACCAATTCAAGAGACGAGGCCCTTGCGCTCCCGACTGAAGAATCAGTCAAGGTGGCGCTCAGGACCCAGCAGATAATTTCAAGCGAGACGGGCGTGATAAAGACTGTTGACCCAATGGCCGGCTCATACTACGTCGAATACCTCACGAGCAAGATAGAGGACGAAGTGAACAAGTATCTGAAAAAGATAGACAGGCTGGGTGGCGCCATGGTCGCCGTTGAAAAGGGATTCTTCCAAGAAGAGATCCGCAACAACGCCTACCAGCTGAAAAAGGAGATAGACGAGAACAAGCGCGTGATTGTCGGCGTCAACAAGTACCAGGACGCGCACGACATCGAGCCCAAGCTCAACAGGATAGACTCTGCGATAGAGCAGAGGCAGGTCGCCAAGCTCAAGGAGTTAAAGAGCACCCGCGACAAAACAAAGGTAGATCAGGCGTTGTCGCAGCTGCAGAGGGCGGCCGAGAAGGAGGAGAACCTGATGCCCCACATCATAAACGCAGTCAAGAGCTACAGCACGCTGGGCGAGATAAGCGGCACACTGCGTACCGTCTTTGGGCGGTATGAACCAAAGATATCGTTCTAGCATAGGATGCAAAGAGAAATTGGGCAGACCTAGTCCAGCCGGATAACCTTTTTTCTTTTAAGTAATATGTGGCAAATAGTGATTCTACCTTGTAGTGTATGTCATTCTTTAGACCATAACTTTCCTTAAGTACCATGTGTCTGTCTCCATTATGTTCTTTACATATGGCATCCGGAATAGAAGCAACTCAAAAGGGCCCCAGCAAGGCGTAGTATCTCTATTGCCAATATTCATCGGAATTATTGGAGGACTGATTATGTATTTTGCCCTAAGAAATAGAGATGCTAAAATGGCAAAGAAGAGATTGTTGCTCAGCATTCTCTTGCTCATAGCAGAGATTGCAATTTCAATGGCTATCGCATTTTTTGGATAGAGTCATAGTGAAATACACATTATTAGAGGAGATATCGATAATTGAAGAATAGATATATACGGACGTCATAATCGTCGTCAGCAAATCCTTACAATTATTGGCTTAACCATGATCATTTTTGGTGCCACATCTATGTTGTTATGGCTATGGTATTTCTTCTGAATCTTGAACTATCTATCGATTACCAGTGCCCCATTCTTGACAAGCTAGGCGACTTGTCCCAAGGCGAATTGATCATAATGGCAATAGCCGGTGACATTATTGTTGGCATAGCAGGTGCAATTGGCATGATATTTGGATTTGGTATTCTTAAGATGCAGAGGTGGGCATGGATGGCCAATGTTATTTACAACATTATTTTCACACTACTGAGTGCAGATGCATTTGCAGAAAATTGCAGCACTCCCAGATTCATATCTCGCTATAGTGAGCGCGATCCTGCTTATTCTCTTGTTTATGCCACTACCTGCGTACATCTTAGACAGGCACAAATACCACAAAGATGACCGTCAGTTCTATAATCTGTCATCATCGGTTTCCACAATAGGAAAATCAGTTGCTTTCCCACCACAGCTCAGAAAGTTGACAGTAGGTTAAATAAACTGTCAATAGCTTATAAAGATCCGAAATGAGAGTCGACCATATAGCTATAGCGGTTAACAATGTGGAGGAGGCGCTGAAGAATTACCAAAAGATACTGAACGTCGACGAGCTGGAAATAGAGGAAGTGCCAAACGAAAAGGTCAGAGTGGCAATGCTCATGCTCGAAGACACAAGGATAGAGCTGATGGAGCCGACGTCCCCTGACAGCCCAATATCCAAGTTTCTGCAGGAGCGCGGCGAGGGCATACACCACATTGCCATCACGGCAGACGATATTGAAAAGGACGTTGCAAGGGCCTCTGCAAACGGCATGAGGATGCTCGGCGGCCTGCGCACGGGCTCGTATGGGCGCAGGATCACGTTCATTCACCCCAAGTCGCTCAACGGTGTGCTCATAGAATTCTGCGAGGCGCCGCCAGAGAATGGCAAAGAAGAATAACCACCCAGCCTGATTTTGTATTGTTGTCATTGTTGAATGACGATTGCGCGCGGCTCGCCAGGCTGCTGGCAGAAAGCGTGGAGCGAAACCGCGCAGACGCGCTGCTGTTGTCAGGCGGGCTTGACAGCAGCATACTGGCAAGCATATTGCAGCCGCAGTATTCGGTGGCAGCCGGCTATGGCGCAGACGCGCCAGATCTTAAATATGCAAGGCAGGTTGCAAAGAAATACAGCAAGAGGCACGTCGAGGTCGTCTTTGCGCACGACAGGATGATAGAGCTTATTGAGGCTGTCGTGCAGGTTTTCAAGACGTTTGACCCGATAGAGATCAGGAATTCGGTAGTGGCCTTGGCAGGGATAGAGCAGGCAAAAAGCGACGGCCAGCGCAGGATAATGACGGGCGACGGAGGCGACGAGCTGTTCGCCGGCTACAACTACCTTGCGCGCTATTACTCTGACCCGCAAAGACTGGATTCGGAACTGCGCAGGCTATGGCAGGTCATGCACTTTTCTTCGAAAAAGTTGGGAGAGCATGTTAGCGTGGACGTAAAGACGCCCTTTCTCGATGGCGAGTTTATGTCGTTTGCCAAGTCACTGGGTGTTGACAAAAAGGTAGGCGAGCATGCGGGGCAAAAGTGGGGCAAGTTCATACTTAGGCGGTGCTTTGAGCCCGAGCTTGGCAGCGAAATAGTGTGGAGGAAAAAGCTTGCTCAAGAGCAGGGGGCGGCCACCGGCAGGTTCCAGAATTATATCGACGAAATGATAGACGACCTGACTTTTGCGAACAAAGCAAGAATAGCGCGCGAGCAGGACGGCGTCAGGCTGAGGAGCAAGGAGCACCTCCACTATTACGCCATGTTCAGGAGCTACTTCCCGCCCCCAAGAGAAGAACAAGATTGCGAGTCGCGCTGCCCCCAGTGCCTTGCCTGCTTCAACAATTCTTCCGTTGGCGGCAGCAGCAGGTTTTGCAGGACGTGCGGGGCGTTCCCCGTGACGCCAATCAAATCACTTTGAATACTTGCCTGGCTTTTTCATAAAGATGCGCTTGCAACCTTCGCAGCAAAAGAAGTAGGTCTT
>DAINRX010000058.1:6276-9083 GCA_036741635.1 Nitrososphaera sp. | reverse complement strand
TTATTGTTTTTATTGCTTGAAGATTACTACAACGCGACTCCATAACAAAAAGAGACAAAAACTATAAACGCAGAAAGTTATCGTTTTTTTCCTGTGGTAGGTGTGAAGCATAGAGCCACTTGAAGAACTTCCTAAACTCGATCACGTGGTGATTGTAGTAGCCGATCCATTTGTGAAATGGATCCTGTTCATCGCTCTTTTCTAATTTTGACAGCCTTGATTGTATTATATCTAGCGCTGTAAAAACTTGATGAAGGACTTATTCCCAGTGTCAAGCGTAGGATACGTCAATAGTGCAATCTTGAACGTTGCCGTCCTTGGCGAAATGTTGATGCTCCTTCTTTCCGCCAAGATGTAAAATGGGCAAGAATCTCACAGCATTCTCATCAGATAACAGGGAAAAGTGATTTACTAGCAGTGCCCGGTAAGTTCTTGCAAACTATAGTTCGATTTTCTATCGCAGGCTGGTACAAGCGGACTCCATTGGCTTATCGCAGGCTCCATGCGAATTCAATTATTTTAGGCTTAGAACATGAACAAGTACCTACTGCTAGGAATTTGTCTATCCATACTGAGCTACGAGCGGGCTCGGAAACTGTTTTTGTTTTTGCGCAAAAACAAAAACAAAAACAGTTTTTGCCTGTGCAGCAGAAAGGCGACCGGATCCTTTATAAAATGTTTTTTCGATGCAAAAGGCACGATTGTCGATGCAGATAGCCTTATTTCAAATTTTTAGCATAAAAGGATGTGGCATATACAAGATATAATGTAGAATTTATACTGTTTTTGCTGTCATTTTAGAAAATCCATATCAAGAAACTATAATAGCCAGCCGACGAAATCTATCCTGTTACGTAAACAAGTGAAGTTTTATGGCAGAAAGCGATAGTAACAATAAGGATTTACAGCTGGGATTTTCCTCAGAGCAGGAGGTAAACAAGATGTACAACTTTTGGGCCGAGGTATTGAAGATGCCCACCATAGGCCCGATGTACGCGTTCTCAAAAGACCTAGGCGCGTACGCCAACGATTTCATGAACCTAGGCAAGATAATGTGTGAACTGAAGATCCGCAACGACAACTACTGGGCGCTTGTCAACGCTGCCTACGCAAGGGCGACAAAGGACACTGCCGAGCGTGCGCCTAAGCAGTTTCTCACAAAGGACGACTTTGAAAATTATAGGCGGGCCGCTATAGAGGCGTTTGAGGACGTGTTCACTGACCTTTTCTCGTCGTCAGAATTTTCCGCCGCCTACGGCAATCTATTCAGCGCGCAGCTGGACTTTTCCCGGGCTCTTCAGGGCATCGCGGAGAAGAACCTCAAGGTGCTGAACATGCCGACGAGAGGCGAAGTCGACGAAATGCTGAAGGACATTCACGAGCTCAAGAAGAATGTCCGCGAACTGAAAAAGAGCATCGAGATGATCAAGAATGACCGGTCAAGAAGCGCTACCACCTGATCAGCAAAAGCAGCAGCAGGAACAGCTGCATCAGCCTAAGGCTCAGCAGAAAGAGCAGCAGCAGCCAAGCGTCGCGCAGGAGGTGCAGGAGATGTGCCGCAAGCTCGAAAAGGCAAGATCAGTCCTGCACACTGCCGGTGACATCGAAGTGGGCCAGACCCCGTGCGAGATATTGCACGAGACGAGGGCGTACAGGCTGCTCCACTACCAGCAGATGGTGAGCAAGACTGACAAGACGCCCATACTCGTCGTCTACGCGCTGATAAACAAGTCTTATGTCCTTGACCTGCAGCCGGACAAGAGCTGGGTCCGCAGCCTGCTGAGCCAGGGCTTTGACGTCTACCTATTAGACTGGAAGACGCCCACGACAGCAGACAAGTACGTCTCGTTTGACGACTATGTCAACGAATACCTAAACGACTGCGTCGACATTGTGCTGAAAAAGACCAAGACTGACAAGCTCACCCTGCACGGCTATTGCATGGGCGCTTCAATGTCTGTCATGTACACCACACTACACCAAGAAAAGGTGCGCAACCTTGCAGTGATTGCGCCGGTGATAGACACCGAAAAGGACACCACGGTCATCGGGAATCTGGCAAAGAACATGGATGTCAACAAGATGCTGTATGTCATCGGGAATCTGCCGGTAGAACAGCTGTACTCGTGCTATTCCGTCCTCAAGCCGTTCAAGCAGGGCGTCAACAAGTACTTCAATTTAGTTCAAAATATCGATAACGACCAGTTCGTCGGCAATTTCCTGCGTATCGAGAAGTGGCTCTACGACACCCCGCCGATAGCGGGCGAGACGTTCAGGCAGTGGATCTCGGACATTTATCAGAAGAACCTGCTCATGAAAAACGAGTTCAAGCTTGGAGACGAGCTTATTGACCTTACAAAAATCAAGGTGCCGCTGCTCAACATCGTGGCTGATGAAGATCATCTCGTGTCGCACCAGTGCAGCGCGCCGCTCAACGACATGGTGTCAAGCACCGACAAGCGCCTCATGCGCTTCCACACAGGCCACGTGGGGCTCATCGCCAGCCTCTACTCGCAGAACAACGTGCTGCCAAAGGTAGGGCAGTGGCTCAAGGCAAGATCACAGTAAGTTATTTTTGTCGTCTTCATAGACGACAGATATATATAATTAATGCCTAAGCACCACGAATCTGGAGCCAGTTACCTTCTCTTTCGAATGCCTATGAGATTCTATATATAATTCCTCAGTGCCATAGTGATATATGGGCAAATTGTGGCTTGGCTGTCCGGACTGTGATTTAGCCTTCTCCAGCGAACAAGAATACAAACACCATTTTGAAATAGAACATCCAAAACGAAAATTCAGGC
>DAINRX010000058.1:0-6176 GCA_036741635.1 Nitrososphaera sp. | reverse complement strand
TATGAGCGATCTGTAGTTTAGCTATCCCTGCTACGCATGCAGGTTAACGACGAATCAGAATATAATATACAGGCGAGAACCGTCATGTCATTCTAGCAATAATTTTTCGCAATACTGTAGAAGAAGAGTCCTAGACAGAAACCGCTGTGCTGCGGCACATAGTTGCCTCTTCTAATCCCTTGAGAAATTCAAGGCCGCCTTTTGTGTAATCTTCATAATTCCTGTCAGTCAAGCTGGGCTCAAAGCTGACATAGCCGTCATAGCCGATCTTTTGGAGGCTCTTTACAATTGAATGAAAGTCAATGTGCGCAAACCCCGGCATCTTTCGGTTGTTGTCGGCAAAATGGGTATGTGCAAGGAAATTGTGGCAGGACAGTATCGCGCCTTCAAAAGAGTCCTCTTCGATGTTCATGTGAAATGTGTCTAGCAAAATCCCAAGGTCGTCTATTTTGCGTGCGATGGCAAGGGCATCTTGCGCTGTAGCGCAGTACGGCGTGCTGTACCGATTTAGAGGCTCTAGCACGAGCTCAACGCCACTGTCTGTCGCTTCCCTGCAAAGCCTTCTCAACAGTGGCAGCGCTTTTCTTGTCATGCGATCTTTATCTTCAAGCTTGATTGTTCCATGGTTCCTGTCAAACTCTTGCAGGTCGTCTGAAAAGAGGCAGATATTCATTACGCTGCCGCCAAGCTGGTTGCACATCCTGACGCAGTCCCGAACATACTTTTCAGACGCCGCTGCCAGGCTCGCGTCTGTGCTCAGGAGCTTGCGCTTCCACCTATCCTTGCTTACTTGCCCCCACATGCCTGTTATGCCGCAGACTGCAAGCCGGTTTGTACTCAGCGCGTCCTTTACTTTTTTGATATCTACCTCCTCCGGCTCGCCATACATCTCGACGGCACTGTAGCCCTGATCCGACAGCCTTGCCAGCGTGTCCTCAAGTGGCTCCACCTTCCTAAATGACACAAGAGTGATCGAATACTTGAACATGCCCAACTGTCACACAGCAGCTCCACTACTTGCAAAGCACTTTATGACATCAACGCATTTTGCGACGCCTCCGGGTTTTGCAATGCCATGCTTTTTGCTTGAAGCGTAAAATGCATAACCTTCTCCTGTTTCAATGTCCGGCGGCCTTCCATGCGAGCCTCTCACCAAGGATGCGTCAAGAGGTATCGACCTTGTCCTTGGGTCAAAAAACAGCTCTACAGGGTCATAGCCAGGCTTTCTGTGTATGTCCACCTTGCGGGCAAAGCTGGGCGCCATGCTTTCGTCGTGCCACCAGTAGTAGCTGAACCATTTGTCTCTGTCGGCTATGGCGACGAGCTCGCCGCTGCGCTCATGATCTATCCCAAGCCTTTTCTTTCCCTCGGCATCAAGCACTTTGTCTACTCCAGCTGTTGCTTCGAGCACTTTTCTCGCTTCCCTTTCAAAGCCGCTCTTGGCAAAAACATGCGCCACCTGGTGGTCAACCATTGCAAACGCCTTGCTAAACTCGTAATCCAGGTACTCTTTGCCATGTATTGTCCGAACCTCTAGGAGGCCGGCGTCTCTGAGCACAAGGTTCAGCGGTATGGCGCCGCTCACGTCATTGAACCCATATTCAGACATGATGACAAACTGCGTTTCGTCCATGATTCCAAGCTCTGACGTTTTCTCGACAAGCCTCCCTACTATCTCATCAGCCTTTTTCAAATCATCTCTGGCCTGAGCGCTTGCCTTGCCAGCTCTCTGGAGAGAATAATCAGTATGAGGGATATATGCAAAAAGGTAGTTTGGCCGCTGCTTTTCGAGCGTATATTCGGCGGCGTTTGCTATCCACTCGCTTGACTTCGGCGACGCAAGCGGCCCCCAGTAGCTTGCAAGGTCAAACTCGCCGAATTTTTCTTTCAGCTCTTCATAGTATCCTACCGGCTTGGAGTAGCACCACATCACCATTCCTTCGTCAAGGTGTATTGGTCGCGGGGTGACAACGATGTCAGAGTTGGCGTACATCGTGTTTTGCCAAAAGAGTACAGCTGACTTGCTGCTGCTGCCGCCATTCTGCTGCCGCCTGTTGTTGTTGTTGTTTTTGTCCCATATTCTTTCTGTCCTGACAAGCGAGCTTGGCTGCTCCCAGAAAGACACTGTATAGGTGCTCCTGTCGTAAAGCCCGTTTGCCACTATCCCATGCTCGCTTGGGTACTTGCCAGACAGTATGCTGGCCTGAACCGTGCAGGTGACAGCAGGGAATACCGGCTCGAGCCTTGCCGACTCGCCCATTTCGGCAATTTTTTCGATGTTTGGGAGAAGGCCGGAACCCAGATGCTCATGTTCGAGGCCGACGACATCAAGCATAATCGAGTATTTCGGGGCTGCTGCCATTTTTTGCTCCTATCTCTCTGTTCTGCCCGTTCATATTGCTTAAATGAGTTATAGAGTGGAACATCATCAGGTCACATACAGCTTTTTTGCCAGCAGTATTGCAGGCGCAATGAGAACCAGAGTTGCCATCCCGTATGGAAAGCCAGCCATCCCGCTGACAAATACAGAATCCAGTATTATTATCGAGATAACCATGTTTTTGATGGCCTGCTGTACAGGGTTTGAGTCTGGCGATGATTCAGTTATTATTAGTCGTTTATAGGTAGCAACAATGACGGCGGCAAATATCATCAGGTTGATCAGAAATACCCACTGCAGCTGCAGCAGGAAAATGTCTGCCAAGGCTATCGATGCAATCATTGCAAAGATGATTGAAAATGCTGCAGAAGTGTTTGGTTTTTCATTGCCAGCCTCTTTTTTACTTAATATCATTATTGCAATGATGTATACAAAGAGCGACGTGGCAGCAAATATTGCTGCTGCCCATATCCCAGGTACAGGCACTGCCCTTCCACCGGATGCAACTGCGGCAGATAGCGCAGGGCTTGCTCCCAGAATTACGTTAAGAAACCTCGTGGAGCCCATCGCAAATGGGCCGGCAGGACTTCGCTTGAGCCGATAATCGTATGCAATTATGGCCGCGGTGAGCGCTGCAGAGACAGCCAAGCTTGCAGGGCTTACAGCCAGCGCAATGGCGTTGGCAGCAGCCAACGCTATGAGAGCTATGGACATGGCGCGCTCTTTTGAGATGCTGCCAGAGGGAAGCGGGCGGGATGGGCGCTCCCGCCTATCTACCTCCACGTCAAAGTAGTCATTCAGCACGATGCCGGCAATGTAAAGCAGGCCTGAAGAGACCATCAGGGCGGCAAGATGGAAGCCGTTTGCTTCAGCAGGCGGAGTTGTTGCGAGATATCCTACCAGTATGTTGGAAGGCGTCGTGAATACGTTCGGGAGCCTTACCAGCAGCAGGTACTGTCTCAGCTTGCCGATTCTTCCATGATGCTGCAAAGGTAGTGGTACGCCTCTTTAGCTGCCTGCACTGGGCAGTCCTGGTACGGGTAAAGCTCGACTGTGACAAATCCGTCGTAGCCGATGTCGTCCATTGCGGCAAAAACAGGGCGGAAGTCAATTTCGCCCCTGCCAGGTATCAGGTGGTTGTGCACCCTGTTTTCTATGTCAGCCAGATGGAAATGCTCGATGTAGTCTGCCAGCTCGTAGACCAGCTTTGCAGGATCCTCGTTTACGCAGTAAAAGTGGCCGATGTCAAAGTTCAGCCCGATATAGTCAGAGTTGACATTCTTGATGAGCCGCTTGAACTGGCTTGAATTTTCGATAAGCAGCCCCGGCTCTGGCTCGACCAGCACCATGACGCCCTCTCTTTCTGCAACCTCTGTGGCTTTTTTCAAGCCGTCCAAGAATACCTTTTCAAGCTGCCTTGTATTGGCAGAAGACGGCGACGACGACGCTGGCATAGGCCCTCCGGGCTCTGTTGAAAGATTCCTTGCCCCGATTTTTCTTGCAAGCCTGATGCAGTCAATAGTATGCTGTATGCGCGTCTGCCTTGATTGTTTGTCATTTTCTATCCATGAAGGGTGGTAAACGTCGCCGACAGCATAAAGCGTGAACGCGTTGAGGTTGGAGATCTGCACCCCGCACGACGAAATGGCATCTTTGAGCGACTGAACCTTTCCGTCTTCTCCAAAATCAGCAGCAGGGTATGCGTGCGGCGTGTCGCAGAGGATCTCTACCCCGCGATAGCCTATCTTTGCTATTTCTTTTATAGAGTCCTGCAGCGAATACCTCTTGAAGGCATTGGTGCTAAACGCGAGTTTTATAGCCATGCTGCTTCTTGCCGTCAGGGCTTCCATGTGAAGTGGGGCGACTGCTTGAAGTATTCGTAAGCGTTGTAGAATGTCACGCGCTCGATTTCGTTGGTGCTAAAGCCAGCCCTTCTCATCTCCCTTGCAGTGAGCGCAACGCTCAGCGGATCCGATACCCCCCAGTCTGCTGCGCTGTGTATCATTATCCTCTCAGTGCCGTATTTCCTGATGATGTTGATTGCGCGCTCGGGCGACAGTTTGGTGACGGGGTACACAGAAAGGCCGGCCCACATCCCCAGCTCGAGCGTTTTTTCTATTGTCTCTTCGACGTTATGGTCAACCAGTATCTTGTGCCTTTTGTACCGCCTCCTGCCGGTTTCGCTGTTTACGATGCGCTCTATCCTTTTCATGCCTTCCGGCTTGTTGTTGTGAGGCAGGTGCACTGTCATCAGCATGTCCTTATCTGCCGCAATATCCATCTGTTTTACAAACACCTCTTCTTCCAGATCGTTTATCAGGTTATAGCCGAGCTCGCCTACCGCCACCACCCTTTCTCTGTCAAGGTATTTCTTCATGGCCTCGACTGCGTCAAGGGCAAGCGGCCGCTCCATAGCTTCCTTTGGGTTGACAGAGATGCAGACAAAGTGCTCTATCCCAAAATCCTTGGCCCTCTTGGTCTCAAAAGTTATCATGTGCTCCCAATAGTCCTCAAATGTGCCCACCGACGTCCTCGGGCTGCCAAGCCAGAACGACGGCTGGATTATTACCTCTATCCCGGCCTTGGACATAGCGTCATAGTCATCCGTGGTCCGGGAATACATGTGTATATGAGGCTCAAACAACCTAGTCATTGCGATGTTATACTGCTGCAAACCCTTTTTAGATTTGTGGACAAACTTACAGTAGTAGTACATCCACATTGGATATCAACCAGCGCCATGGCGATCTGCCGGCAAAGAACATGATGGCGGCAGTATTTTACGGCCCAAACGACATTTCTGTGCAAGCGGCTCCCCTTTTGCGCAGCCAGTTCACGCTCAAGGTGAACGCCTGTGCAGTGTGCGGTTACGACGCCCGGGTTTTCAGGAATGGGCACCGCAAGGTCAGCCCACCGGTAATTCTAGGGCACGAGATATGCGGCGAGACCCTGCAAGATGTCGCGATGCAAGATGGCGCAACGATAAGGGCTGGCACGAGAGTTGCTTTATGCCCTATAATCCCCTGCCTTGGCTGCCATTACTGCAATGCCGGCCAATACAACCTCTGCATGCATTTGAAAGAGATAGGTTCTACTCTTGACGGAGGCTTTGCTCAGTACGTCAGCGTGCCAGAGCAGACCGTTAGGATAGGTGGCCTTGTCCCTGTGCCTGACAGCCTTGGCGACGAGGAAGCCTCGCTCCTTGAGCCGCTTGCGTGCTGCCTGAACGGCTTTTACCAGCTAAACCCGGCTGTCGAGGAAAGGCCTGTTGTCGTAATAGGCGACGGGCCAATAGGCCTCTTGCACCTACAACTGCTCAAGAATCTGGCAGGCGCAAGGGTAGCAGTTGTGGGCAGAGTCCAGTCGCGGATGGAAAAAGCAAAGTCAATTGGAACAGATGCCGTGTTTGAATACAACGATACTGATAAAACTGCCTCTGATGTGCTGGATTTTACCGGCAAGGCTGGCGCTGGTATTGTTGTAATTTCAACGAGCAACCCGTCTGCATTCGAGCTTGCGATAAAGGTTGCCGGCAGGAATTCCAAGATAAACCTGTTTGCAGGGATGCCCGCCGGCCAGAGGTTTTCTCTTGATGCCAACTGGCTGCACTACAACCAAGTCTCGCTCATGGGCGCCTTTAGCTCCACGCCGCCAATGCTCAGAGAAGCTGCCAGGATTGCGGCAGAGGGAACAGTCAATCTGTCAGAGATCGTCACCCATAGGTACCCTCTGGCAGAGATTGAAAAAGCAATTCTTGTTACTGAAAGGTACAGCGGCCTGCGAGCGGTCATTAACA
>DAINRX010000057.1:7370-9291 GCA_036741635.1 Nitrososphaera sp. | reverse complement strand
AAGGCACGCGCGCCGAACCAACATCTGCTGCCGAGGCATAGCCGCTGCCGAGTGACATCAGTATCCGGAACAACCATTTGCCAGAGAAATCTGAGCATCCCATTAAATGCAATGTACTCGATGTAGTATGCAATGACTCAAGATAGTAGCGGTACTACTACCGGCAGCAACCAGCAGAACATGCAGCAAATGTCTGCGCAGTGGGCAGAGATAATCGGGCAGCTGTTTGACAGGCTGACTGGCAAGGGCGCATCTGTGACATACACGTTTGACAACCTTGTCGTCGATATTCCAAGGGCGGCGGGCCCAAACGGCCGGGAATTAGGTAGCGCCCAGTGGACAATCAATGGCAAGGTGGTAATCACAGCGGAGGCTCACAAGACCGAAGAAACGATGCAGGGGACAGCAAGCGTCTCGGCGGCGTAGGAATGCATGCTGGGCAACAAGCACCTGCACATCGACCCTGCCGATCAGCTGAGCGACTGGCTTGGCAAGGCCATGAGGTCAGCAAGCAGGGGCACAATCGCAATTGACTTTGAAGGCAAACCAGCAGCCCGGATAACTGCAGACAATGGAAGCATCGCAGTCAACCTGCTCGAGCCGGCCGCATTTAAAATATCCGAAGACGAAACAGGGCTATTTGACAAGCTAAAAACCGCTTCGGAATTAGCCAGCAGGCTGTCGGATAACAGCGTTACTCTGTCGTTCCTGAGAAAGGGCAAAGAGGTCGTACGGCTGGGCAAAGGAGCCCACCCGACACTGTCCAAGCTTGTGACAAGAAGCGACGACGTTCAGATGTCAAGCGTAAGAGAATTTAGAAAATTAAAGAAGGATCTGAAGGCCGGCTAGGCCCTGACCATCTCCAGCATAGCCTTAAGCGATCCGTACCTATTGTACTCGTCTGTGAGGATTTTCGATAGCCTCTTCGTGATGTCGGTCACAGACAGCACGCCGACTGCAGAGCCATCCTCCTCAAGCACCACTACCCTCTTGACTTTGTTCTTTGCCATCGTCACTGCGGCGGTCTCGATGGAGTCTATCGCCTTGATGGTCACAAGGGGCGACGACATGAGGTCTCTGGCCTTGACCTTGCCCGGGCACCTGTCCTGACCGGATACCTTCTTCAGGATGTCTCTTTCTGTGATTATCCCGACAGGCTTGCCGCCCTCGATCGCCACGACTGACCCTACTCTCCTCTTTACCATGAGTTTTGCCACGTCTAGCGCGGACGGGTTGTCGCTTAGGTCAACTGAAACTATAGATCTAGGCGATATTATCTCACTTACTGCGCTCACAATACTGTAAAGGGTATATCTTCTAAAATAAAGCTGCGCTGCTATTTCAGCAGGTACAGCCTGTAGCTTCCGCTCTTTTCGTCGACATACGACCACCGCGACGTGTCCACGTCCAGCTTGGTAAAATCTTCAGGCCGCATGCTGGAAGCTAGGTTCTCGTAAAGCAAGCGACCCACTATTATCTGGCCTGTATGCGCGACGGAGATCATTTTTGCTGCCATGCTGATGCTCGAGCCTACTATGTCAATGTGCGACCGTTCAAGGCTCTTGCCGTAGAGCACGACCTGCACATCGCCGGAGTCAATTGAAATCTTGATCCTTATCCCGGGCATGCCGTGGGCAACCAGCTCGGGATTGATGCACTTTGTGATTATCTCCCGCATGCTCTTTGCACAGTCAACTGCATTCTTGGATGCCTGCCGCCTGTCGTATTCTGCAGGAAAAAGCGCGATAACTGCATCGCCCACGTACTTGAGCGTGTAGCCGCCGCACTCGCAAATGGTGAGGCTCATCTCCTGCGAAAAGACATGCAAAATCGTCGCAAATTGCGCTGGCCGCAGCGCTCTACTTATTTTCGTCGAGCCGTCAATGTCAACATAAAGTATCACGACGCCTATCTTGCAGTT
>DAINRX010000057.1:1400-7270 GCA_036741635.1 Nitrososphaera sp. | reverse complement strand
CTGCCACATGATATTTAGAAGTTCAAGATCGTTTTCATTGAATATAATTAAGAAATGTTTGTATTGCCGGTGCTGTAATGGTGCGCAAATCGGCAATGGCAGTGTCAATTGCTGCTGTTGTGATAGCCAGCGCAGCGATGCTGCTGTATGCATAGCCAGTATAGGAGGCTTTGATCCATCGAAAAGGATCATGACCGATCCTGTCGAAGGCAGAGAAATGCAAATAGCTGAAAACCCTGCTCAGCCACCGGAGGCGCTTACTAATAATAATAATAATACCAATACTTCTGCCAGCTAGCGGAATTTCTGCCGCGTTCTAAATGCTGTGAGCGCGACAGGTATCGTGGAAAGCTCGAAGAAAAACAAAAAGAGAGAAGCAGCCATCTTTGTAGGCATAGGGTAGCGGTCGCAAAATCATATTTTTTGTTGCCGTTCTGATTTCTGCATTTCCTTTTGGCGGATCGGGCAATAGGCCTGCAAATCTGTTCAGGCCGGGCGAACAGGCGCCAAGGATAGCGAGATAGTTTGGTAGTTTATAGGGAGCAAGCATGTCAGAGATAGCTCCTCGGCTATACTTATGAGAGCAGGGAAGTGATAAGCGGTTATGCCATTTTCGGGTTTAGGATCAGCAGCACGACAACATAATGGGCACAATCAGCTAGACGATTTTTTGCCAAGCCACAAATACAATATTACGCAATCCTTGCCAGCGTGGCAGCAGAGTTGCCAGACAACAAGAAAAAGAGGAAAGGCCAGGCAGCGTCAGCGATTGTGGAGGCAGAGCGCATAGTATCCAGCCAAGTGCCGCTCGACAGACGTGACGAGATCCTTGAGTACCTGAAGCTGTTCGGCTACAAGCCCGACAGGACAATAGTGCAGGTGCACATTGCTGGCTTTTTCAACAAAAGGGGGGCGACCGGGAGGCAAGCAGAGAAGAGGCAGGCTACCGCCAAGCGGTACGGCGGGACGACGTTTGTGGTCGTGGGCAGGACGCACGACCCGTCGATAATGGATCTCGTGAACAAGCCCAAGAAAAAACCGGAGCAATCAAGCCCCGGATATATCGGCTACCTATGGAAGAACAAAGACCCTGAGAACAGAGCACCACACGAAGTCATCCCACTTGACTTTACGCCGGCGCACCTAACGTACCCGCAGGACTGGAAGAACATATTTGCCACCAAGGGCTTCATGCTTGCCCTGCACGTGCCTGCGTCGTTTGCAAAGCACAAGAACAAGCTGACAAGGGCACTTTATCGGGTGGGCAAGCAGGCAGACGTCAAGCAAAAGTGGAATTTCTTAGACGAAATAAGGAGCAGCGGGTTCGAACAGGCGACGCAACAGCAGGCTACTGGTGACCCATTCAACATCTTAAAGGTCAGGCTGGCAAAGGGCGAGATAAGCCAAGAGGAATACGAAAGGTTGCGTCAGACCCTCACAGCATGAGATACCCTCTCTCCCTCGAGTGCTCCTGCCATTATATACCCTTTGTACGATTGGACGCGCGCAATGAACTGGTTGAGAAATAGAAAAGTCTCCAGCCAGAATTTGCTGGAGATGCTAAAGCGCATTGACCGCGCCTACAGGATAGTAGAACTGAACGAAAAAGAGCCCATGATACTTGAAAAAAATCCGCAGGAGCGGCTGTTTGAAATCAGAAGCACGAAGGACAGAGGCAAGTTCTACGAGGTCGACGCGGACATCAAGACCTGTACTTGCCCGGACTTTAGCTTCCGATTTCTGAAGTGCAAGCACATAATCGCGGCCGAATTTGTGTCAGAGGCGGCAGCCTAGGCGATAGTAGTGTGTCAGAGCAAAATGGGTCACGGGTCTGTATGTTCTAATAAAGGATGCACCCACAGGTTGGGGCAGCATCAGTACGACAGAAAAAAACGGGCACTTGCATGTACCAAGTGCAAGTGCGACAAATACAAATAAATAGCTAGTCAAACTGGCAGAAACAATGCAGCTAGATGCAATAAAAATATACCCGCCTTCCGTCTTGTTATGCTCGCACTCTGACACGGTGCAGCCACATTCTGCGCACCTTGCTTCCATGATGGTGATTATTATTATTATATGCCAAAATAACGAAAAAGGTTACGTACATACAAATATCAGGAAAAATTAAATCCCTTTACAGCTTTTCAAGAGCCATGCAGAGCAAACTTCAGCCCTATCAGGGAACGGGCGAAAAAGTCGTAGTATACAATACATACGCCGACGGAGGCAAGCTCCACTTTGACGTGTTCGTCCCGACCGACAAGAGCCAGGCGTCGCAGGTATCAAAGGACATGGATGCCAAGGCCGTGGAATACGCCAAGGAATTCCTGAAGCTGATAGGCAAGCCTTCAGACGACGTGGCAGTCAACATATGCGAGCGCTGCCACATTGACAACACTGCGCTGTACGAAAACGAGCTATGGAAGCTGCCGGGAAAAGAGATCTTCATCTGGCCGATGGAAGGGTGCCCAAAACCTTCCTGAATTTTTTATTTTGCTGGTGGCACCAGAGGGTAATTAAGCATAAAGTACACAGTAATAATATAGATGTCAGATATCACTTTTGACGTAGTCAAGTGCGAGTCATGCCGTACGCCTATGCTGACCTACTACACGGCAGACAACCTCATAGTGTACGTCTGCCCGAGCTGCATTGACTGGACAGCTTCAGAAGAAAAGAGAAATTCAAGCCCGTTGTTTGTAAATTAGCCTAGTCTAGTCGTTTGCTTTTGCTGGTATGTCTGGACGATGATCCTTTAGGTGGCGTTCAAAATCTTCACGCTAAGCAAAATCTGTGCCGCATGCCCCGCATCTGACAGGACTCCCCTGAGTCACTATGAAAAAACCTGCTGGCTATTTTATTTATCAGTTGATGATAGCTGCTACAGGAAAAATTGTGGAGGTAGTAGTAACGCAGGGTTTTACTATCTATTTATGGCTGCAAAGAAAGAGAGCTACTTTTGCCTATTCGCGCTTGACCAGCACGAAGTGCGGCACGCTGGCTGGCGTCGCAGGATACGAGGTCTTATATTCCCACCCGAGGGCAAGCAACTTCCTTGCTTCAGACGCGTCTGACACCGCGGCGATGTCCACGATGCGCTTGCGCCGGGCAGTATCTATAGTGCCCTTGTGCATGTGCTCTGCGCCGTTTCCATCCACCAGCTTCCACTTTATCTTGCCGGTGGCCGGGTCTTCGCCTATCTTTTCAAAGGCTATTGGCTGGTTCGGGAAACCAGCGGCCTTGCAACGATTACATTCCTGCATCTTTCTTTGCGGTTTGGATGCTTCCGCTTGAATTGATGTTGTTGACATTGTATGATAAGATACAAGATTCGCTAATAACGGCTGGAGCACCAAGAGGGGAGGGGGTAGCTAAAAATTGGGGTGTGCAAGGTAGGCTTGCTTGAAGCCACCTTGCTGTCAGGATTGGCCGCCTTTTCTGCCAGCTTCTCTCAATGACTCTTTGTCCTGAGCCCTTGCCTCGCCGCCTTTTCTGCCAATTTCAGCCATGTGCTCATGCCCGTACTTTTCAACCACTGCTTCTCCGCCTTTGCGTCCCGCTTCTGCTAGACTTTCCGGGTTCTGGGCGCGAGCCTCGCCGCCTGCCTTTGCTACCCGTTGTTTTGTTTCATTGTCTGCTGAGGCCAAACCTCTACTGTCGCTAGACATGTCGACAGTAGCCCTGCAAGCTATTAACGTAGTTTGGCTAATGAGTACAGAGCGCGATTTCGTAAAGGATTTGCGTACTTGAAATTCCAGCTAGCAGATCAGAATGTTATTCTGTCGTAGTCGACTAGTGCTTAACCGATGCAAATTATCGTCTTGTTGCTTATGTGTATATCCCCAAGCTTCCATCAGGACGCGTCTGGTCCTGCTGCCTCCGAACAGAGTTGATTAGCTCCTGCATCTGGCGTTTTAGCTCTGCTGCTTCATTCCTCAGCTTGTGGACATCTATCTTAAACGGGTTGTTGGCGAGCCTGTTTGCCGTCTCAATTAGGATGGCAGCGCCCTCGGGGTCAGGGATTCTGGCTGGCGCCGGTATCAAAAGGCCCGTGCAGGAGATGCCATTTGACAGGCAGGACGCCAAAAGTCCGCCAGATACGCCAGCAATGAATGCAGGAGGAAGGGCTGGAGCGTTTGTCTTGCCGCTTTTCATGCGGCTGAGATAACC
This sequence comes from Nitrososphaera sp., assembly GCA_036741635.1. Taxonomy (GTDB): domain Archaea; phylum Thermoproteota; class Nitrososphaeria; order Nitrososphaerales; family Nitrososphaeraceae; genus Nitrososphaera. The sequence goes on along the minus strand of DAINRX010000057.1, from coordinate 3,097 downwards.
ATGATCATCTGATCTGCCGTCGCTTGACAGTACCATCGGCTTTCTTTCCTGCTCTGGCATCTCAGATATGGCGATACCTTCCAGAACTATGACCTCTCTGATGCCGTTGCTCTGAGCCCACCTGACCACTGAGTTTAGCAGAGAGTGAATCCCTGCAAGTACTAATGGCGAGTCGCAAACGAGCACGCATGCGGTCCCCTCCCCGTTGGCATAAATGCGAAATGGATGCCTGAGCCTTCCGCCTATAAATATCACACCCGGCGTTATGAAATCAGAATCAACATACGCTATCTGGTGCATCTTCTGCTGTTCTATGATATAGTTGGCGCTCATCGAGCCGACAAGGCCCGGCCCTGGGAAACCTGCTATGAGGACTGCGTCGTTCAAATTTATTCCCTGGTTCCTTGCTACCGGCCTGATGGTTGTTGTTTTGTCGGCAAATTCTTCAATCCTTCGGGATTCGGGCTTAACTGCCCTGGCCATCGTATATCTGTACGGCTGATAATGCTTTTAACACTTGCAACAAAATTACCGCCACGTCATTGGATCATGAATAATGTCATCCACAGCAAATTGAATGTAGCCTTGGTGCATTGATCTTAGAAAAAACTAACTATCCCATTACTAAAAGACATGGTGCACAGGTGCAATAATATGCATATGTTTGGATTCATAACGAACCTCTGTAAAAAAAGAACGAAATGGAAAGCAAGCGGTTTGTTTGTCTGTCTGCACGATATGCAACGCCAGTTTTCTAGACAAGGAAGGGAGGGTTAAGATCCACTCGGGCAGGCAGCATCAGGGAAGAAGCGTGGCAGCCTAGGCCAATCTATGAGCGATTTAATAGCAAAGATGCGTAACGTGATGCTAGGACAATGAGCGGCGAAGTCCAAATAAGGTTTCCACCGCAGTTCTCGCATTCAGTTAAAATTAACTAGACGGCAAAGGGCGCCCGCATCTCAGTTCCATATTTACTCAAACAGCCAAGAGGACGTTATCAATCAATCAATCAATCAATCGATCCAGACGTACGGCGAGGTGAGAAGGAGGCTCGAGCAAGAGGGTCATATGCCGTGGCACCGGTTCAAAGCGAAGTAAAAGCAGAGACTCGTTTTTGAGAGCCTGCATAAGTTGAGCATAAAGAAGCAAGCAGGCCAGTAATGCTGCTATTATTCCTGTTCGTTCTCTGTGGTTATGTTCTCTACGCTTCTTTGCTCGTCTGCAAAAGACCCTCTATTGCTCTTGGCACTGTCCTTTGACATCTTCCATATCGACTCTGCGTCCTGAGATTCAATGTCTCCAGAAGATGCCTGATGCTCTTCATCATTCTTGTAGTCTGTGGTTGAGCGATGGGTGGATGTCTTAGGTTCTGTGTAGTCATGGTATTTAGTATCTGCGTTTTTCTCAAGCCTGTGGGACATGCTTATCCTTGCTCTTAATATGATAAAAGCGGATCAATCCTACAACTGTTTAATTTTAATAATGATCGTTGCACTTGCAGGACATGACACCAGCTTGTTTACAGGCTGATTGCAGACACTTCAAGGTCGCAGGCTCAGCCTACCCGGAGCGTGATTGTGATTTCAGGGTACCTTTTGGTAATAACTGTAGAGATATATCTGTAATGGCACAAAACCCGACGGTAACCATAGTAGTCATTGGCACTGTAACACGCATTATTCTTGGCATATCGATAC
>DAINRX010000057.1:0-1300 GCA_036741635.1 Nitrososphaera sp. | reverse complement strand
ATAATATTTGTGTGCACCTGTCGGGCACTATTTGATTCAAACAGTGCGCTTCGATGTCTCAGTCTGCGCCCCGTCAGTGTGCTCGTTTCTCAGATGCTCTGCAACCTGCTCCGCAGTAGGAAAAACATAATCGCACTTTGGGCATGCAAACCCTGTGTCCGACATCAAGCCTCATTGTACAGCATTGGATATAACTGGACCGGATTCAGGCCGCAATTGCGTCATATGGCGCGCTCTTTCTTCTTGCTGCTTGTAAGGAGGACCCTGATAGCATTTTGGGCAGTCCGGGGTCTCGCGCGCAAATGTACACACAGCCGGGCTTATGCAAGTGTAGATGTTGCCGCATCTAACGCAGCTGTGCACCTTTCTTTCGTAATGCACCATCTTGTCCATGCACAGGATCATGCACCTTATCGCAGATAACCGGCTCCACTTTTGACAACCAAAAAAGAAAAAACAACAACAAGGGTGTTGGAGCTGCGCCGAAAAAAGATTTTAACGATTCACAGAGCGCTCCTTGCCTCTCTCCTTCTGGATGCTAACAAGACCGTAGATCATGAGCCCGAGGCCAGCGACCAGAGTGAACAGGAACGCATACTCGCCGTAAAAGAGCGATCTTTCCATCTCCGTGTTTGCAAACCCACTCTGCGTGACGGCGTTTAGCAGCCGAGAGCCGACGGTTATCATGCCTCCTATGCCTATCGCGATCAGCACGGCGCCAGCTATTACCATGATCTTTTTGTTTCTAGCGCCTGACAGTAGGGCTAGCCCAATTCCTCCTAGCATGTTTCTCATGGTGTAATGCGCAAAAAGCAAGTTAAACGTTATACAGACATGTTATAAAATTCTGCTAGCCTTTTTGTATCATTTCGGTAAGGTCATCAGCCAGCCTCACCAATGCCTTGGAGGCTTTCTTCTGGTCGTCCAGTATTATGTTCATGGCGGTCCTCTCGCGCGGGGTTTTTGCCCAGTGCATGATAGATTTTATCTCGTCAATGAAGTCTTCGGATTCTTGGAGCTGGCGTAAGCTCGCTGCCAGCAGCCTACCGAGCACCTCATTCTTTACCTTTGCTGGGTCTCTCACAACGCTTCCTGCTGAGTGGCGAGCTGTTAAGAACGTTTTTACAGCGACTCGGGGTGGTCCTGCCTGTAGTGCTTTGTAAGGTCTTCCATCGCCATGAACGAGGCCCCGCACTCATCACAGGTATAGTTGTACGTGTCGGGTGATGACGATTCGGCCATGAGGTACGCCTGCACAAAATGGGTGATAACTGTTTCACGCAGCCTTGACGGTATCGCG
>DAINRX010000056.1:8063-9292 GCA_036741635.1 Nitrososphaera sp. | reverse complement strand
GGTTCAGTCCTGTCCTGCCAACAGTCTAGGCAAAAATTACCTTCATCCTGAAAGATGAAAGCTTCATTATTGCAAACGTCACATCTGATTATTGTCTGTTCATCGGATAAAACTTGAATCATAAAGAACTACTGCCTCCTTTTTGTAGCTTAATAGCCTTCTGTAGCTTCTTTCTATGAATTCGTCTATTCCTGTATCTTAATCTCCGGTTGCAACAAGGACAGCGTATCTCAGGGGTATCGAAATACTTTGCACACTTTGTGCAATACCTTAGTCCCAAGAAATATGGGCTCGGAGAAGCAAAGCAGGGATATGCTAATTTTTCACACAGATTTCTGCAGGGTGGCATGTGCTTCAGGGTCAAGCTCTTAATGGCTTGCTATAACAGAGCTGGCACAAAGGGGGGAGGGAGTGTAACATGTTGCCACATGCGGCAACACGCAAAACTAAACAAAAATGATATAAGCAAGCATGTTATAACATGTTATTACAGAGTATGGTAAAGCGAGGCGGCAAAGACGTGATAACCGTCGAGATATTCAAGGAGACCTACGATGTGATGAAGTCCATCGCTGAGAAGAAGCGCTGGAACACAAAGGACTACATCAACATCGTCCTGAAAGAATCTATCGAGCGCAACAGGTTCCTGCAGGCTTATGCACCATACCTGTTTAAGGTTGGCTATGAGGGCAACATCCTTTTCATCAAGGACACGAAAATTGGCAAGACTGCAGAGATCTATCGGCGAGACAAGGCGCTCTACTGCAACATCTGCGAGTCGAAGGACTGCGTCCATATACACTACACTCTGGCCCTGCCAGAGGTTGCCAAGCTATACCTCAAAAAGCAGGTCTAGTGGGTGACGACGTTCAGCGCCACGGACTGCTCCTTGGCCTCCCTGTACAGCGCTTCGGCCTCTTCCCCCAATGCTTCTATGCGGTATTCGTCGCCGCTGGCGAAGGCCACCTGGACGCTGCAGTGCCTTATCCCGTTCTTCAGGTAGCCTATTTTGGCAGAGATCTCAGTTATTACAGTGGTGGCTGTTGCTATGCTGCTTCTCTGGCGCGCGGACGTCAGCTGCACGAACGCGTCCACGCTGTTACGATACATCTTTACTTTCCTCCTGCTTTGAAGACAGCCGCCAGAGCATGAAGGCTAGCTTTTTCCTCAGCCTGCCATATTTTCCCGAGTTGGTAAAATTGACAAGGTTGCTGCACCTGCCGCAACGC
>DAINRX010000056.1:0-7963 GCA_036741635.1 Nitrososphaera sp. | reverse complement strand
GCCATATTTTCCCGAGTTGGTAAAATTGACAAGGTTGCTGCACCTGCCGCAACGCGCATGCTTTGGATGAGCTAGGTTAAGATGATACAGTGGCAAGAGCTTGCAAGTAGGGCATCTGTAGTGAGTGAGAAATAGCCGCTGTATCGGCCCAAGGTCCCCGTAGGTTATGCCCTCGATTTTGCAAATCTGCTCCGCCTTTTGGCTCAGGAGCAGATCCGGCGACGGCTGCTGCTGGCCGTCAATCATGTTGCCGAGGAAGATCACCTCAGAGTTTCCCCTGTCATCAGCGTATTCGATCCTTCTGCTTCCATAATCATAGGACGACATGATTTAATGACGAAGCCGTATGCTATAGTATGTGCTAAAAAGCACTTTTGCTCCCTAGGCAATGCCGCTGGCTAATAATAACCGGTTGCAAGCTGTAATAGCCAATTTGTATTAATCATAACTTCAAACTCGATCTTATATGAAAACTATTCTATCTGTATCAGTACATGTAAAAACCAATAATAATTGCTGATTTTCTTGCATTTTCTACTTCCAGCACAAATGACATTCATGCAGGCAGGTATCGCGCCTTACAGCTCTTATATCGTGCAAGCATCATAAGTCATCGATGATCTTGTTTGGCACCTGCGGCTGGAGCTACCAAGAATGGGTGGGCGCGTTCTATCCAAACAACAGGGTTGCCAAGCTCCCGTTTTACACTCGCGTCTTTAATTCTGTAGAGGTCGACTCATCGTTTTACCGGGCGCCCTCCAAGGCGATAGTTGCCGGGTGGTCGAGGGCCGCAGGTCCAGACTTCAAGTTCTCTCTAAAAATCCCAAAGATAATAACTCACGACAGGCACTTGCAAAACGCGGAAAAAGAGCTCCTTGGCTTTGTAGAGCTGGTAGAGCCGCTTGCAAGAGCGGGCAAGCTCGGATGCCTGCTGGTGCAGCTGCCGCCCAACTTTTCTTTCAAAGAAAAGGATGCCCTTGAATCGTTTTTCAGCTATTTGCCACTGCACATCCATTTTGCAGTAGAGTTCCGCCACAAGTCGTGGAACAGGGACGAGACGTGGGCGCTCTTGAAGAAATACAACATCGCAAGTACGATAACTGACTCGCCTATAGAGTTCCTGTCCAAACCCATCGTAACCGCCACGACGCATTCGTTTGTAAGGTGGCACGGGCGCGGCAGGTCGATATGGTACGACTATACATACTCAGAGGACGAGCTGCGGCCGTGGATAGAAAAATTAAACGACATAGAAGGGCAGGTGCCGGTAGTATACGCCTACTTTAACAACCACTACCATGCTGGCGCGCCCACAAATCTGCTCCAGCTGCTCGAAATGAGGGGCGAGCTGACCGAGGCGCAAAAGAAAGTCAGGTCAAGGATAGAGCGCCACCGGCGCAAAAAGGCTACCAGAAAGCTGACCGATTTTAGTGCTGCTGCTACTACTACTACTACTACTTCCTGAACAGGCGCAGGAGCAGTGACTTTGCCCTGTGCATGCCGGGTATCGTAAAGTCCCTTGCGATTACTACGGGACAGTTCAGCTGATCCAAGAGCTCGAGAAAGTCGGGGTTATTAAAGACTGAAAAGCCGCTCACGCTTGCGCCCATCACGACCAAGTCTGGCTGGAACGAGCCCACGGCGGCAAGCACCTTGTCTGCAGCACGCCCGCTGCTCTCGGGCGGCAGCTGCACTTCCTTCAGCTCCACCCCCAGCTGGCTCAAATAGTCCTGCTGCATCGTGACGCTGCTCTTTTCTGCGCTTCCGGTACTACTACCTCCCTTGCTTATCGACAGCAGGTTCACCTTAAACCGGCCCGAGTGCTCGAGCCAGCTTGTCGCCTTGAGCACCACGTCCGAGTGCTCGCCGCCATCATAGACTACGACCATGTTGTTGCGCCTGTCAGCAGCAGCGGCGGCAGCGGCAGCAGCAGGCTCCCCGCGCGTATTTAGATCTATTCCGATCTTCCGCTTGTGCTGCTCCGGCTCAAGCTCTAGCGTGTCGTTTTCCGCTCTTATTGCGAGCACGTCGCACGTCATCAGCGTCAGGAGCTTCCTGTCGTTTCTCAATGTTTCAAAATCGGTGACAAGCACATCGATCTTTTGCTCTTCTATCGTGGCAAGGATTGCCTCGGTGGAGTCGTGCGAGACTCTGACAAGGTAGTGGCTGGGCACGTTTTCCTTATCCAGCATCTTTTCCAGCGGCTCAAACGACCGGCGCGCCGAGTCGGCAAAGGCAATGCCGGCAGAAAGCGGCGTCTGGTGCGGAACTGTTATCACGCGCAGGATGTTCACCTCGCCCGAGGTTTCCTTTGCTATTCTGATCGCGTATTTTATGAGCCTGTCTGGGTTCTCTGGAGTATATGGGATCAGGATGCGGTAGTCCTGCCTCTTCAGATCGCCTTCGGACGTCACTATCGGGGCATAGTGCTCGATCTCCTGCTTGAACGTGTACATGCGGTAGAGCATAAAGCCGACGGCTACCCACACGACAGTGATTCCCCAGCTGAGCGGCTGCGTGACGAGCAGGTAGAGCGCAAGCCCTATTTTCAGGAAAATGCCAACGATCGGAATTATTGGAAAGAACGGCATCTTGAAGCCATAGCTGAGCTTGTCGCCGTAGATCCTGCGTATGGTTATGGCCGCGATGTTGACTTGAGTAAACAGGAGCAGGAAAATTACGCCGGCTGCCACTGCAATGTCCTTCAGCGGCAGAGCGTAGGCCATCACGGCCATTATAATGCCTGAGATTATCACGGCTACGTGGGGCGTCTTGTTGACAGGGTGTATCGAGCTCAGCGAGTGAGGCAGGTTGTAGTGTCTCCCCATCGCAAACGCCACGCGTGCCGACGAAAAAGTGGTGGCGTTGAGGGCTGCAAGCGTCGAGACCATGCCGCCGCCAAGGACTATAAGGGCGCCGTACGGCATGAACATCTCGGCCGCTTGCATGATGCCAAGCTCGCCGCCGTCGCCTATGAACTTCCAAGCAGGCTCGCCGCCGCCAGGCGGTGTGATGGCGGCTATCGAAACAAACGCCACTAGGCAGTAGAGGACGACGACTATTGCAAGCGAGATAAAGATGGCGCGCGGTATATTCCTCTTGGGGTTCTTGACCTCCTCGCCCGTCTGGACAATGATCTCGTAGCCTTCAAACGCAATGAATGTGAGCCCCATGGCTGCCACAAGCCCGGCTATGCCGTTTGGCAGAAATTCTGCAAAGTTGGCCTCCCAGTCCGGCTTGGTCGATGTCACCCAAATGCCAAAGCCTATTATCGCTGCAATCGTCCCAAGCTGGATTATCGTGACTATGGTTCCGGTGCGCCCTGTCTCAGACGTCCCCTTAACGTTGATGTACGTAAACACCGCTACTGCCAGCATGGCTATCAGCTTGTCAAATGGTATGAAACCCAGAAGCGGCTCGTCTGACAGGATGCCGGCCATGTCCGGCCCGAGCAGGCTATAGAGGAATGCACCAAAGCCGACGGCATACAGGCTGCCTGCAACAATGTGGGCAAACCAAGCCATCCAGCCGCTGATAAAGGCGTTTGGCCGCGGCAGGCCCTCCCTTATCCACAGGTACCCGCCGCCGGCTTCAGGTATGGCTGAGCCAAGCTCGGCATATGCCATGGCGGTGAAGAGCGTGATTGTGGCGTTGATTATAAAGGCGATAATGACTGCCGGGCCTGCGAGGCCTATCGCCGGGCCGGTGAGCACGAATATGGCTCCGCCTATCATGCCAGCAATACCTACCATTATGATGTCCATGAGGCTCAGAGTGCGCACAAGTTTGTGTTGAGATGGACGTTCAGCAGCAGGCGGACGCTGAGACTCATGGCCAGATGAGGCCGACAAATTATTTACCGTAGTGTCCTCTAATAGAGAAATAAACGTTTAGAATCGCCCTTTAGGTCAATCAATCAGACGGCCAGCCTAGGAAAAATTATTGAATGAAAAATGTGCCTGTAATGGCGTGTGTATATGCCAGCCAGAAAGGTGCAGATGGTAAAGGGGCCGGCCAGGGTAACTGTAGACGGAATCTGCCATGTCCTGGGGTGCGAGGTATCAGGCCAGACAGTCACTGTTCTGGCCGGCAAGGCGCTGCCCTTTGAGCCAAGCCGGCAGTGCAGGCTGCGTATAGCGCTTCTTGGGCGCGGCGGCAGGACGTGGCCGGCTCACCCGGCGTCAGCCGGCACGTCGATTTGGCAGGATATCTCCCAAAAGTTGTTTGCAGGCAGACGGCAGCAGCAGACTCGTACGATAATGCTGGCAGGAGGCAGCGACACTGGCAAGTCGACGCTTTCAACGTACCTTGCAAACGTGGCGCTTGCGCACGGAGCAAGGCCGTGCATAATAGACGGCGACATTGGTCAGGGCGACCTTGCGCCGCCAGCCGCTATTGGGGCTGCAGCACTTTTCAGGCAGGTAACCGACCTGAGGGAGGTTAGCTCCAGCATGTTTGAGTTCGTCGGGAGCATCTCGCCCGCAGGCGTCGAGCGCCTTGTCGCAAAAAAGCTCGGCTCAATGCTTGACAGGTCGCGTATGCTTGGCGACTTTTTTATCGTCAACACTGACGGGTACGTGGCAGGCGCCGGCATCCAGTACAAGTTAATGGTTGCAAGAGAGCTGCGCCCAGATGCAATAGTGTGCCTTGGCAAAAGTCCGGATTTGCTTGATGCGCTCAGGACAGGCCCCTGGGATGTGTTGCCTGCGAAGTCGAGCAGCCAGGCGTACAAATCAAGGGTCGAGCGCAGGGGGCGCAGGCTTGACCAGTTCGTACGGTACATCGGCAGCAGCAGATCCCATAGCGCTCCGCTGGCGCAGATCACATTCGTGTATCTAGACAGAATCTATTCGCCGGCAGCAGAGATGCTGCGGCTGCCGCCAGTAAGGCAGCTCGAGCCGGAAAACATGAAAAGGATGTTTGTCGGCCTAGGCTCAAGCAACGGAGTTGCAGGGTTTGGCATAGTTACAGGCGTATCTTCAGACAGCATAGAGATCCAGACAGACGTAGAGGCATTTGACAGGATCTACCTAAGCGACATCAGGCTGTTGAGCAGCGACAGGGCTGCGGAGGTCAGGATTTGAAAACTGGGTCCTGTAGGCCAAGGGAGTTGAAGGCATCCAGCCTCTGCTTGCACGCATAGCACTGCCCGCAATGCGCTCGGCCTTCCCTGTGGCAGCTCCACGTCAGCTCCATCGGGGTTTTTAGCCTGATAGCAAGTTTGATTATTTCTTTTCTGCTCATCTCAGCCAGCGGCAGCACTATCCGGTATGCCTGGCCGTCGCATAGGAGGCACCCTTCTCGGAACAGCGAGTTCATTTTGTCTATGTAGCCTTTTGAAGCATCCTTGAAGAACGTGATGTCGTGCAGGTTGTGGCCGCCAATTATCCACTTGACTCCCAGGTACTCGGCATAATGAGCAGCTATCGAATAAAACATTATGTTCCTTGCCGGCACGTACGAAGACCACAGAGCGTCTGGGTCTGACCTGAACCGGCTGCTGTTGTAAAAATCTGATGCCTCCTTTACAAACGGCATGTCTATCTTGATAAGCCGGGAAACGCTGGCGCGCTTGGCCAGCTTGGCCGCAGCGCGCTTTTCTCTCTGAAGCCGTCCAAAGTAATTGAATGTGATGGCGGAAACCTCGGAGAACCTGCTTTTTGCCCAGTAGAGGCAGGTGGCAGAATCAAGCCCGCCGGAGAGCATTACAAGCGCCTTATCGCCCATCTAGTCCTCTTTCTTTACTCCAGCAATGATGTGGGCGCCCTTGTTGACGCCTTCGTAAATGTAGACCCCGAGGGCCTGGACGTTTGGAGGCATCTTGGGCGCAAGCAGCCTGATTATCTCTGACGACAGATTTTCCACAGTCGCCTCGCCAGAGAGTATGTACGTAGTCATTTTTGGCAGCTGAAGGCTGAAATACCCTTTTGGGCCCTCGAACGCGACATAATAGTGAGAGTCGTCTTCTCTTTGCAGGTATTTCTTGTTGATGAAAAACTTGTGGTCTATTGTGTTTAGCGTTTCTTTGATTATCCTCCTTGCCTCTCCAAAGTCGATCACGAGGTTATTCTTCATGCTGCCGATTATCTCGACCATGACGGTAGACGTGTGGCCATGTAGCATCGAGCACTTTTCCACGAGCGGCAGGATATGGGCATAGTCAAACGCAAGCGACGGGTCTTCGATAAATATAGAGCCGGTCTGCATGTGATCGGCGCTGTCGTAAAAGAACAACGAGTCCATCTCATTTATCTTGCTTGCATACTTGGAATGGCCCACGGCGATTATGTCTAGGTCTGGCAGTTGCTCACGGATCTGCTTGAACTTGGCAGCATCGGCTTCGGAATCTACCACTTCGATGTACCTTTTACCCACCTGAAAGTCGATTTTCAGCGGTTTGCCGTTGGGAAGTTTTACCCTGATGTCATACTTGTAATCCTGCCCAAGAAACGACAGCATCTTTGAGACAGAGAATTCCGACCTGGTGCGTAGCAGGTTGCCTTTACTGTCTATATAGCAGAGATCGCTGTCGACAACGACCTTTTCCGTAGGCATTTATTTTTATCCGCAGCAAGTTGTGCTGGTGCCTATATAAATGGTAGTTATGCTTATTGGGATTTGCATTTATCTGTGGGCAGCAGGGAAGCAAGATATACACACATTGTTGCCTGATCTGAAAAAGGCACTTTACGAAGCGGCATCGGAGAGCATCTCTGAAAGCGAGGTGGCAGTGGCATTCTCAGGCGGCGTCGACAGCTCGCTTTTGGCCAAGATATGCCATGACCTTGGCAAGAAGATCACGCTGGTAACTGTTGGGTTCCCCGGCTCTTATGACGTCGAGTTCTCAAGAGGCATCGCCGCAAAAATGGGAATGACGCAGAAAATCGTCGAGATCGACTACCGCCATTTTCAAGATGACGTGCTGCAAGTGCGGCAGACCATTATGTGCGAAAATACTTCCCACATTGAGAACTGCATAGCCTACTTGTACATTGCAAGGGCTGCAGAGCAAAGTGGCCTGCGCGTCGTCCTGAGCGCAAACGGCTGCGACGAGCTATTCTGTGGCTATAACGGGTACCGCGCGGCCTACAGTGGCGGCGAGGCAGCGATAGTCAAGCTCATGGATGACAAGCTTGCTAACGAGTTTGCCCTGATGGAAGAAATCTCAGTAGTGGCGCGTCAGTTCGGGGTTTTGGTCAGGCAGCCTTTTCTGTCTCGTGGATTCATCGAGTTTGCCAAGTCCATACCTGTTGACCAAAAGATCAAGGGTTCCGATGACATGCTAAGGAAGCATGCGCTTAGGCAGGTAGCGCTTGAAATAGGCGTCCCAAAGGAGTCTGCAATGAAGCCGAAAAAGGCGCTCCAATACGGGTCGTCAATCCATAAATTTTTCAAGAAAACACGCTCTCATAATTGACAAGGAGCTCCAGATGGTCAAGTCCGCCGCGCAGCAGCTGCGCGCCAACAACTACAAGAAGGGCGACCTCCCGTACGGCCTGTCGGTCGGAGACATCATCATCAACTGGGCCACGCTTGTCGCCGGCGGCCTTGACATTTGTCAGTAGGAAAGAAATTGGAAGAGTGGGTTAGGATTTTAGTGACAGTGGCATCAACTATTGCAGCTGTCATGGGTGTGCAGTCATAACACTTTTTCCGCCGCCGCCAGCAGCTTCTTAATTATCAAAAATAGTCCATCTGCTTTACATACATCAAAATTTAGGTTTAGAAGTTGACTAGAGGATATCGCTAACTTTGCTAGTTAGGAGCACAAGTTAATTACTATCTATATTCAGACGGCTCAACGCAGATTGTAGCCATATTAAAAACAGGCGCATCAGCTGAAAATCTTGGCGATCTTACAAACGGTGAGGCAGAAGCATTAACTTTCACAGCTAAAGCACCTATTGCAGCTGGCTCTACAGGTGCGGAGGCAAGAGGACGACTATAAGTCCTTCGTGGATTC
>DAINRX010000055.1:0-9663 GCA_036741635.1 Nitrososphaera sp. | reverse complement strand
CAGACGCTGGTTCGGGAAGTCCTCGAGGAGACGGGCATCAAGGCACTCGAGATCCAGTCATACATCGGCAAGATCCAGTATTCGTATTTCAAGGGCGACGGTATGAAATCTGAAAAGGAGGTCAGGTTTTACTTTGCCACGACGCCTACTCATGAGGTCAAGATTTCTGACGAGCACGCCGACTTTAGATGGGTGACCCTTTTCGACGCCTTGAACCTGCTCGACCACGCCAAGCTCAAGCTTGTGCTGACAAAGGGGCATATGAAGGGTCTGTACTAACCTAAAAACCTACTCGCAGTGATGGTAATAGATTTATAGCCTGCGGGTATCGAATATGTGATACATACAGCATGGTCGCATCAGCAGGTGGCAAACGGATAGTTTTAACCGCAGACCGCAGCTTAATGACGAACTATAGGGGCAATTTCCTCTACGGCTTTATCGCCTGTGGCCCGTACGAACTTGTTCCAGAATTTGTGTTTGACAAACTGTTCTGCCCAAGCGTCGAGACTGACCAGAACACCGGCGAGGTCAGGGTGGCGCAGTGCGGTCTGAGAAGAATTGAAGGCGCGCTTTTCAAGGAGTACAAGCGCGACGAGGTCTTTCTCGCTCATCCAGAGATGCTGGACAAGTGCGTCGGCCCAGATACCAAGGTAGTTGGCATCAACGTCATGGATCCGCTTGGCATGGCACCCGTAACTACTACGATGTCGCCTGAAAAACTATCCTACGTCGCCATGAAGTTCAAAAAGATGTGCGCTTCCATTATCCAGCTCAAAAAGAAATACAACTTTAAAGTCGTCGTAGGCGGCAACGGCTCGTGGGAGCTTGCCAAGCCCGACAGGATGAAGATACATGGCATCGACACAGTGGTCATTGGCGAGGCAGATGAGCTTGCGCTCGACCTCTTCCGCGACCTTGAAGCCGGCGACGCGCCAGAGCTCTTGCACACGTTTGTCAGAAACATCGAGAACGTCCCAATGATGCAGGGGCCCACGGTCAACTCGCTCATTGAAGCTATGCGTGGCTGCGGCAGGGGATGCGACTTTTGCGACGTAAACAAGCGCTCGAAGAAGGACTTTCCGCTTGAGCGCCTACAAAAGGAAGCGAAGCTCAACCTCGACTATGGCTTTGACTCGATATGGCTCCAGTCAGACGAGATGCTGCTCTATGGCTGCGACAACAAAGACTTTATTCCAAACGCTGACGCCATTACGGACCTGTGGAGCGGCCTGAAATCAACGGGCGCCCGCTTTGTCGGCACCACCCATATGACGCTTTCGGCGGTTGCGTCTTCACCCGACCTTATCAAAAAGATGTCTGAAATCAACGAAATGAACGTCGCCGGCGGCAGGTGGCTAGCGACCAACCTAGGCGTCGAGACAGTCGCGCCGAGGATGGTCAAGAAACATCTTGGCGTCAAGACAAAGCCGTTCCAGCCAGAAGAGTGGGGTGCGGTCGTAAGGGAAGGCTGCAAGGTACTCAACCAGAACAACTGGTTCCCGGCGCTTACGCTCATAATCGGGTGGCCTGACGAAACGCCAGACGAAACTCAATACACGATCGACCTCATCGAGGACTTTAAGGAGACCAACATGCGCGGCCTTGTGGCGCCACTGCTCTACCAGGACTTTTCCGAGAAGAACTCGATGCACTTTGGCAACCTCAACGAGGCGCAGTTCACGCTGTTCTGGAGGTGCTGGGAACACAACCTGCGCGTAATTAACGACATCATACCAATCATAATTAGGAACAAGACATACGGCCCGGCGATGAAGGTGTTCATGGCCGCGCTTATCAAGGCGGGCACATGGGCAATAATGCGATACCTCCGCGGCCTGTCAAAGGAGCTCTTCAACGGGCAGGTCCCAGAAGACATCGTGGCAAGGTACTCGGGCAAGAGATCCGTGACGACTACACCGCCGCCACGTCTCTAAAAAATTTCTTTTATCCTTTCAGTGCCTTTAGCGCTTCGTCAGCCAGCGTCGCAATCTTGGGCGCTAGCACGATAAAGTAATTCCTGTCGGCACGCTCGACTGCCGTGACCGGCCTGAACTTTTTCGTCGATATGTCGAATTCCACAAGGCCCGGCTCGAGCTTGCCCTTTGTGTATATCATCATCAGGATCTCGCCTGAAAGTGGGGTCAGCGGCACGATTGAAAAGATGTACCCCTTGTACGAGCTGATTGGCAGGACCTGCTTCATGTATGGTGCGACAGAGACAAGGTAGAGAAAAACGTCCTCCACCGTGGCAAATTCCTCAAATTCAAACTTCATTCTACTCTCAATCTCATTTGTCGAAAATATAAGGTTTTAAAAAAATAGGGCCCTAGCCGTACGACTCAAACTTGATGTCGTAGCGGCCGTCCTTGCGCTTGTTGCGCTCGGTGACAAAGCCCTTCGGGATGAGGTAGTCCAGCGCACCGTCAACCGTTCCCTGCCAGCCGCAGATATAGAACGACGTGTTCTCTGGCGTCACCTTTTCGCCGACGAGCTCTTCAAGAGGCGAGAGGTCCTTGCCAGGCTTGGGTCTGAGGAAAGACTCTACCCTGCCCTTCTGGCCCGACCATGTCCTGTTGAACCACTCCTGCGGCCTGCTGATGCTTGCGCGGTAGCGGAAGTTCCACTTGTCGCGGCCCTTGTCAAGGCTCTCCTCTTCAAGCGACGTCAGTAGGTCCTTATAGCCCAGCTCATCGACATAGCTGGCGCCGTGCAGGACGACGATTTCGCGCTTGCTTCCAATCGTCTTGAGGTGCATCGAATATGACACAAAGGGCGCAAGACCGGTTCCTCCGCCGATAAGGACCATCCTTCTATCATCAGGTCGGCCGTCAGGCATCTTTTCACTTATCGTAAATATTCCGGTAGGCTTGACCCATAGGATCTCATCGCCTTCCTTCTTGTTGAAGAGCTCAGTCGTGAGCCTGCCGGGCACCGGCTTGCGGACCCAGCGTACGTACAGCTCAAAGCGCTTCTTTTGCTCCGGGGGCGACGCAATAGAATAAGCCCTGCGTATTATCTTGCCCTCGCTTGGTACGTGAAGGCCGAGGGTGACAAACTGGCCCGCCTTAAAGTCCGGGATCGGGCCATTATCCGGTGTAATGTGGAAAACGCCAAGATCCTCCTTCATTATCTCGACGTAGGAGACCTTGCCCTTGTTGTCAACTACCATATGTCTGAGAGGTTCGCAAACCGGCAAATAAATACATTGTTAATTCCCAGTGTGTATCAATAACCGCTATTATAGACAGAATAGGCAAGTTTTAATTGGATTTTGACTGCAATTCTGTGCGTATGCCAGACTGGCCCAAAGGTAAGGGCTTTGGAGGTTCTGACGACGAGATAGACCAGCTTACCAAGACCATAAACGAACAGAGCGACGAGCAGCGAAAGATCGTGGCGCAGTTCAACAGGGCAATGAACGCCTTTGCGACCGAGAGGTCGCTTGAAACGTGCCTAGACGCTCTCAACCTGTCGATGCAGCTTGCGAACGTCAGGGGCAAGCTTGCCGAGTCGTACGAATACTACGCAAGGATGCTCGAGCGCGAAATAACAAGGCTGAGCAGGTCAACAAATAAGCCCTAGTCAGATATCGGGATCGGCATCGACAGCTTCTTGAACTCGTCAAAGAGCACGTGGGCGGATCTTTCATTCATGAATGGCAGGAATATCCCCTCGTCCATCAGGTTTTCAACAGCCACTCCCAGCTCCTCTATCTTTGTTGTAGGCGCATCGACAGCGAGTCTGTTACGAGCATCAGGTTCGTGTTTTCATAATTGTCCAGTACGTCGTAGAGCATCGACTCGAGCAGGCCGAAAAAGTTGATGTCGTACATATCTATTTTTGGCCGGAAATAGGTGGCTATGGTTGGTTTCCCTGTCGTCGCCATCTCCTTTAGAGCCGACCAGAAGTGAGTTGAAAACCTTATTGCCCTGGTCAAAGACCTTGTCATGTTCAGCTGATCGTAGCCGTTTGACTTGAAGAATTCCTCTCAACCCTTTACTAGCTGCCCCTTGGTCATCCATCCGTGCCTGCCCTCATTCATGCGAGCAAAGAACGTCCGGGGCGAGATCATCCTGTTGTTGGTGCTGTATTTTGTCAGCGAGTCGACTTTGTATAAATTTACTGAAATAATATGCGGTTCTTTATTATGCCCAGCTTTTCTATCGTTATCTCCACCATGTCGCCGTGCTTCAGGTACCTTGGCTCCTTCATAGACATTGCCACGCCGGCTGGCGTGCCGGTTGAAATGATGTCGCCCGGCTCTAGCGTCATGGTCACGCTGAGCGCCGATATTATCCTCCGTACGGGAATTACCATGTTTGAGCTGGAAGAGTTCTGGCGCACCTCGCCGTTTACCTTGGTCATTATCTGGAGGCTCTGCGGGTCTGCAACTTCGTCCCGCGTGGTTATCCACGGGCCGCATGGCGCGAACGTGTCGATGCCCTTGCCGCGGGTGAACTGCTTGTCCTTGAACTGAATGTCACGGGCAGAAACGTCGTGCAGTATCATGTAGCCGAATACGGAATCAAGCGCCTTGTCCTCCGGCACTTTCTTTGTTTCCCTGCCAATGACGACTGCAAGCTCGGCCTCGTAGTCAAGGCGACTGACAAACGACGGGCATATCACGTCCCTGAAGGGCTCGTTCAGCGCGGTCCGGGGCTTCATGAATATCACAGGCTCGTCTGATGGCGTGAGCCCTGCCTCGCGGGCATGATCGTAATAGTTGAATGCAAGGCAGATTATTTTGGGCGGGTTTGGAATCGGCACTAGGAGTTCGACATCGCCTATCTTGTGCTCGTACTTGAGCCTCCCCTTTTGCTGCCTGACCTCGTCAAGCCAGCCCTTGAACATGAAATCCTTGATGTTGGACGGGACAGGTATGCCTGTCTGCTGCTGTATTTCGGCTTTTGTGGCGACGTGCTTGCCGTCATCGGAAATAATGCCGTACGTCTCCTTTACCTTGCTGTCCCGTATTCTTGCTATCTTCATTGTCCACTTCTTTTACCTGTGCGTCATTATCGCGGTGTGACTGCTGCTGTTGTCGTCGATCCTGCAGAACCCAAACCTCACGAACTGAACTCTTGCATCCGGCCTGAGGGTGGATACGAAGGATTCTGCAAAGCCCTGCGCGATCTCGAGGCTGTTCGTGTTGTATTCCTCGCCTACGTAGAGTTCCTTGGGAATCATAACCTTGTAGTCAACTATATCATTCTTTGCAATCCACTGGATCTTGGGTATCGACTGCCGGATTTCGTCGCCGCCCACTGCTGCTTCTATAACTTGATGTCCCTCCATACCTAGATCCTTGGAAGTTATCTTGATATTGTACAGCTCGATTAGGCGGATTTCGTCGCCAACCTTCAGGTTGGCCGCGTCATCGCCGGCTATGTACACGCTGTCCGATACCCTTACCTTCCTTGTCCCCAGGCTGACGTCAGTCGGGTGGTTCTTAAGCACGACCTCCGTTTCCCGGGCGCCGCTGACGTGCATTTCAACCGGGTTTTTCACAAAGAACAGCCTTGGACATATTGGATCTATTATCTTCCTGTTGAACGCTTCAAGTGTCTCAAAGGGCGGCTTTGTCTCTGCCAGCGTGATGCCAAGCGAAAGCACGAACTTGCGTATTGCCTCTGGCACAAAGCCGCGCCTGCGAAAGGCGGCAAGCGTTGGGAGCCTCGGGTCGTCCCAGCTCTTGATAGTGCCGTTGTCGATAAGCGGCCTTATCTTTCGCTTTGAAACCGGTATCCCTTCAAACTCGAGCCGCGAGAACTCGATCATCATTGGCTTTCGCAAGCCAAGCCTGTCAAGTATCGCAAAATACAGCACGTTGCGGAGCTCGTACTCTTTTGTCCTCATGGCGTGCGTCACTCCGTCAAGGCTGTCCTCTATGGGCGCCGCAAAGTCATAGGTCGGCCATACTCGAATCCTGCCGCCCAGCTTTGGGTGATCGCCTTCTATTATCCGGAATAATGTAGGGTCACGCATGGCAGTGTTCTGGTCAGCCATATCGCCCTTGAAACGCACAATGGCTTCGTTCTGGCTGTACGAGCCGCCAAACATCTTTTCCATCCTGTCAAGCGCGGTCGCAGGGTCGCGCCTGCATTCGCACGGGACGCCCTTTGCACGCAGGTCGTGCAATTTCTCCTGGCTACAGGTGCAGACGTACGCGCCGCCCAGCTCTATTAATTTCCTGCCGTAATTGTGCAACAATTCGATGTCATCAGAGGTATTCTTGACGATGTCCGGCCTGACGCCGAGCCACCCCAGCCCTTCGGCTATCGCGTCATAGTATTCCAGCTTTTCCTTGAGCGGGTTTGTGTCGTCGAACCGCAGGATCAGCTTGCCGTCATACATGCGAGCGTACTCCTCGTCAATTATTGCCGCCTTTGCGTGCCCGATGTGAGGGTAGCCATTTGGCTCCGGCGGAAACCGGGTGACAACCTTGCCCTGCGCGGCGCCTTCAAGCGGAGGCAGCTGAAGCAGCTGCTGCTCGCCTGTTTGCTTTTTAGCAGCAGTAGTTTCGCCGGGCGCAAGCTCTTCAAGGAGCGACTTTTGTTCCCCAAGCAACAGCGAGTTTACTTCCTGCACTATTCTTTTGATTTCAGGTATCAGCTCTTTGATCTGCTTGCGCTGGTCCGGCCGGCTTCCGACAAACTTGGAAATGACGGCATCTACCTGCGCCTTGCCTTCGTGCTCGACTGAATTTTTCAGCGCGATTACCTTGATGAACTTCTCTGTTTCCACGTCGACTGGCACGTACCTTACAGACTCCTGCCTACAGCAAAGTCCGCCGAAAATTGCAGTGAGCGCTTGGCGTCAGAGTTGCCATAACTTTCAATCGAATTTAGCGCGTCGTACATGTATTTCCTGGCCGCGTTCCTCACATCCCGCTCTATGCCAATGTCCGATATCACCCTGACGGCCTCTTTGATGTCAGAGCTTGAAGCCTTGTCTCTTGCGCCAAATACCTTGAGGATCTTGTCCTTCTCCCCCCCCTTGGCACTTTTTAGCGCAAGCAGGATTGGGTAGGTCTTTTTGCCCTCCCTGATGTCGTTGCCGGCCGCCTTGCCGGTCAGCTTGGGGTCGCCCGACACACCAATCAGGTCGTCCACCAGCTGGAACGCAATGCCAATGTTCTTGCCAAACGAAGAGAGGTTCTCGACGTCGCGCCCGGTATGGCTCGGCGCCGACAGCGCGCCAAGCGCGCACGAGACTTCAAAGAGCGCAGCCGTCTTTTTGCCAATCATGTCTATGTACTGCGGCCCGCTTGGGAACGCGCTGCTTGATGCCACACCAACGTCGATGGCCTGGCCCTCGCAGATCTCAGTGCAGGCAAGCGAAAGCCTGCCCACCATCTCGGTTATCGCCTTGTCAGAGATCCCCACTTTTCTGCAATTAAACGTCAAAAGCTCAAATGACTTTGAGAACAGGATGTCGCCGGCAAGGATTGCAAGCGTCATGCCGTAATAGCGGTGGACTGTGGACGTGCCGTGGCGCATCTCGTCGTTGTCCATGATGTCGTCGTGGACGAGCGTAAAGTTGTGCACCATTTCGACTGCTGCGGCTGCCGGAAGAGCCCTCTTTAGAGTCCCGCCGAGCATTTCGCAGCCCTTTATTACCATGAACGGGCGCAGACGCTTGCCCCCCGTGCGTATTAGGTGAGACGACGCTTGGTAGAGCTCCTTGGGCTTGCCTTCAAGGTATGAGAGGAGAAATTCGTTTACTGTTGAAGCATGAGATTCCAGCTCGCTTTTGATGCTGCTTGCCTTCATGTACGGCTACTACTAACCTCCTGTGCTAACGCTCCTGTCAATATATATCTTGAGCCGGCAAGCGCATTGACGTTTCTGGCGCCCACAAGGAACATCGTGCTCTTGAACTCTGCTAAGAGCGCGTCTGCAAACGCGAACAGACTCTCACGCGATTTTGCGGCCGCCCGCAGGAACGGGTAGGCCATTGCCGCCATGCCGGCCCCAAGAGCAATGCACTTGGCAACCTCGAGGCCGTTTCGCAACCCGCCTGACGCAATGAGAGGCAGCTTGACTGCCCGGCGGACTTCAATGAGGCTCACTGCAGTCGGAATGCCCCAATCCCAGAACATCTCGCCAAGGCGCGTCTTGAGTTCGTTGCTTGCCGCTTCCGCCCGTAACTTCTCGATGCCGGCCCAGCTCGTGCCTCCCGCGCCGGCAACGTTTATCGCCGACACGCCGGCCATCTCCAGCTTGACTGCCACTTCTCTTGATATGCCTGCTCCTACTTCCTTGACTATCACCGGCACGTCGATTGTCTTGGCAAGCTCAGAAATCTTACCCAATACGCCGTTGTAGCGCGGCTCGCCCTCTGGCTGCACGAGTTCCTGCAGTGGGTTAAGGTGCACCACCAGCGCGTTTGCGCAGATCATCTTTACTATCTTTCGTGCCTCGTCTATCGTCAGCCCCTTCGCAAGCTGCGCCGCGCCAATATTTGCTATCAAAAACGCGTTTGGCGCGTTCTTTCTCGCTATTGAGTATGTGGCAGCGAGCTCCTCGCTCTTGAGGCCGGCCCTCTGGCTGCCAAGTCCCATGCCAAAGCCGTATTTCTCGGCAAGCTCGCCCAGCCTGCCGTTTATGACGGTCGCCTCATCGGTCCCTCCAGTCATAGAGTCGATGATTATCGGCGCAGAGAACTTTTTGCCAAGGAACTTGGTCGAGGTGTCGATGTCGTCATAGTCGATTTCGGGCAGCGCGTTGTGCACCAGCCTTACATATTCGAGGTACGTCGATGTCACCTTGGCCTGCACGTTCTTGTTGAGCGGTATCTCGATGCCGTCCTTTTTCCGCTGTTTGATTATCTCAATGTCAGAAGGCACGTCAGAGGTGTCTGGCGGCAACTACTTCCTTCTCCCCTTCTTTTTTACCACTGTGCCCACCTCTAGCCTGCCCTCGATAGCTTGGGCAATTCGCTCTGGCTTTAGCCCGTTTACCATTAATACATCCATTCCGCGGGATGCAATCTTAAATGCTTCTGTGACCTTTCTCTGCATTCCGCCTGTGACGTCGGCGCCGGCCGCCTTTGAGAACTCGATCGACTTTCTTCCAGACACCCGTATCTCGCTGACAAGCTCTTTGTTTGCCATGTCCCTGTAGATGCCGTTGACATTGGTCGCAAAGATTACCTTTGAAGGCCGTAATGCAGTTGCCAGAATCGTCATGAGGGCGTCGCCCGAGAGTATCGAGTATTTATTTCTTTCCACATGGACTACGTCGCCAAATGTCACTGGCAGCATCTTGGATTTAGCCATCGTATGAACCTGCTTTATCTTTGCCGCAATTGGCTTGTGACCCATAGTGAAAACGGACGGCGGTATGGCGTATGGGTTCAGCCCTGCCTCTATCATCGAATTGGTGATTATGTAGTTGAGCGCCACCATTGACTCGTGCACCACCGAAACACTGTGCCTATCATAGCTTGCCGGCTTGGTGTGCATGCCGTATTTCACCGAGCAGTAGTGTCCGAACGAGCCGCCGCCGTGCACTATAATGCAGGGCGTCCTTATTTGCGCTAGAGTGCGCGAAATGCCGTCAATAGCGTCGCTGTTTGCTGCCAGAGGCTTGTCCTTGAAGGTGATGACAGAGCCGCCCAGCTTTATCAGCGCAAGTTGTTGCATCTGCAGAAAAGCAT
>DAINRX010000054.1:0-9839 GCA_036741635.1 Nitrososphaera sp. | reverse complement strand
TGACATGGAATGGATAGAGCTTTACAACCCATCTGACAGCGACGTTAATATCGGCGACTATAGGATAAGGACGTCCAAGTCCACGGTGATAGATCTGCCATCGGACGCCGAGATCAAGGCGGGCGAGACGTACGTCATCGAGCTTGACAGACAGCTGCTTTCAGACATTGCCGAGATCGTCGTCCTTGAAAGCGGGTCAGGCGAGGTCGTTGACAGGACCCCGTCGTTTGTTGACAGGAGCGACGACAGCCGCACTTGGCAGAGAATGCCGGACGGCAACAACGAGTGGCAGTTTGCAAGTGACACCGAAGAGGAGCTCAACGGCCAGGAGGCAACAATGGATTTCCCCAGCATCAAGCGCGGCGGTGCATCCGGCTCGGAGCCAGAGTGCATCGGGTCGGCTGGCTGCGCCGAGGGCATGGCGATAAGGATAGTAGACGGCGATACGCTCTATGTAAGCGTGAACGGCACGGTTTACAAGGTCAACCTTGCGCTTGCAAAGGCGCCCTTGAGGGGCGAGGAGCGCTTTATCGAGTCGACGGTGTTTACCAGAAGCCTCTGTCTTGGAAGCAGAGTCCTAGTCGACCAAGACGACGAGCAGCTCACGTCGGGCGGGAGCATAATAGCCACGGTCTACTGCTCGTCAGACAACCTCAACCACGAGCTTTTGGAAAATGGCTATGCGACGTTTGAGTCCGACCAGTGCTCGGAGAGCGAGTTTGCCCGGCAGGAATGGGCAAGAAAGTACGGCTGCTAGGCTTTTTTTCCGTCGGCAGTAGTGGTGGTATTAGCAGCAGTAGATGGGTTTATCTTGACTGTGTAGGCGTACCTGGCGTCTATGACGTTTATCTGCTCTTCAAACAGCCTTTTTAGCCCCGCCATCAGGTTTTCCTGCCGCTCGTACGGCTCTTGGCGCAACTCTGACATAATGCTGTTAAAATTGCTGACAATTGCGCTTGCCAGCTCGGACAGCCTCTGGCTGTTCTTCTTGGGCACGGTCTGGAAGACTGACAGGAACCTGGACTCCTCGGCATTCTTTAGATTCTCAGCCTCAGCCTCCTTTGCCCTCAGCTCATCTTCCTGCGTTGGATAAGAAGACATTTGTTTGTCAGTGAAAGAAGGTGGGATAGTATTTCGTTTAACGATATGCGAAAATACTTCTCTATACCCTATAGGAAGACAAGCTCGCCACCATGATGAATCTTCACCTTTGTCGCCGGCGCAATGAGCGATTTTATCTGTGCGCAGCAGTGCAAGAACCGGCGGCCTTTATGCGTCGTCCGGTAAACCATGTTGTTCTCCGCGTCCTTATCTGCATCCAGCAGGCTGTGGTGCAGGAGGGTGGTAAAGTAAAAGCCCATCTGCTCGGAGCTGAGGTTGGCCCGCGACATGATGTGCGTCTTTTTAACCCCGCCGTTTGCGGAGACCAAAATGTCATAGATAATATCCAGCTTGCTCCTGTTTTTGAGATTCTCTTTCAATTCTCTGCTTTCTCGATAGGGGTTGTTAATCAAGACTACGGAGGAGTATTCTGTATTTTTGCTTCAGATTTGATTTGTATAAAATTTGCAAATTTTATGATATTTGCATTGCAATTAACGTTTATGGTTATATTGAACACTGGTAGACTAATTATTTGAAAACCTTATATTGCAACTTTATTTACAACGAGCCATGAAGCGTATAGAGGCAATTATCGCTGCCGAGAAGGTTAGCGCTGTTAACGAAGCACTGAAGAAGGCTGGCGTCGGCGGTACGACAGTCCTTGACGCAAAGGGAAGGGGCAGGGGCGAAAAGCCGCAGATCCAGACTGGCAGGGGAACAAAGAGGCTTGCTGCCGAGTTTTCAGTTAGGGCTAACGTTGTGACCGTGGTAGACGACTCCGAGGTGGAAAAGGTGATCAAGGCAATCCTTGACACTGCAAGCACCGGCTCTGCCGGCGACGGCAAGATATTCGTCTCCACCGTCACTGAAGCAGTCGATATCGGAACGAAAAAGCGCGGCCAAGTGGCCGTCGTATAACTATTTTTTGCTACCAAAGAATTTTTTAGTTTCTCCAAGCGTCAGGACCTCTGTCGCTGCCACCTTGACTACCACGGGCAGGTCGCACACCACCCTGCCTATTGCCAGACAGTGGCGCTGGGGAAGCGTCCGCACTATCGACCGAATTGTGTCGTTGTCTGCAAGCGACACTCTGGATATCTTGTCAAGGTCGCCGTCGTTTGTAAAGTTGAACAGGAATATGTTGTCCACCTGCCGGTAGATGCTGTCGCTTATTGCATCTGGCTGGTTGGTAACAAAAGTAGTATAGATGCCAAAGTGGCGCATGCGGGTGATGATGTCTTCCCAGTAGGTTTCCCGGATGTAAAGCTGCGCCTCTTCTGCAAACAGAAATATCGGGGGAATGTCGCCTCGCTCGAGAAGGTCGACGAGCTTGCTCAGGACAAGCTCGACCACCATCTTTCTGACGGTGGGCGGGACCTCGCCCATGTTGATCACCATTGCGCAGCCGCTACCGCCCTTGGCGATCACGCTTTCAAACATAAAGCCGCCGTCCTTGTCCGTGAAAAGCCGCGACGACTGGATGACATGATACCGGGAGACAAGCGCGTCGCGCACGAGCTCATTGATGTTCCAGGTGTTGACCGCGTTGCCTATCGCCTCTATGCCAAGCGACTGCTTGTTTTCAAGCCAGTCCCAGATCCTAAAAAATTCCCGGAGCGACGCAGCCGGCATGTCGAGCGCGTTTCTCAGCATGCCAGACACTGCAGCCTTGCCGCAGTAGTCAAGCGAGAACCTCAGCGTCCTGCCCGGCTTGAGCACCTTGACCTGCCTGCTTATCGCCGAAGGCGTGCCGTCGCGGTTGTACCCGAGGCCGCTGTACTCGTTGTTCAGGTCAAATACCACCACAAACGCGCCGTGCTGCACCAGTGTCTTCACTAGCATCTTTGACAGGTGCGACTTGCCCGATTCCTTCTTGCCAGTTATTATGGAAAGCTTGCCGTCAAGGTCCTCTGCATAAATCTCGAACTCTTCGCTGTCGCCTGTCCTGCCAAGCGGGATCGGATAGATGCCGTGCCGGCCAAGGAACGAGTCAATCTCTTTCATCCTGAGACGCCTTATCTTAGACTCGACCCTTGATGGGAGCCACGTAACATCGCTTGTCAGCCTGCCCTCGCCGGTGAGAGCCGCCCTTATCTTTGCCCTGAAAATCCTTGCGTCCCTCACAAGGCGAGACAGGCTGCCGATGTTGAGCGGGTCGTGCAGGTTCTCCATGCTTGAAGCGTTGACAACTTCTTCCTTGACCATGTCTTCAATTAGCGCCTGCGACGAAAGGTACTCTTCGTCATATACTTGCACTATCATGCTCCGGCTCCTGTCCTCTATGAGCAAATAATCGCCCTTGGCTGCTGAGTCTTCCTTCATTGCCAAGAGCAACAGCTCGCTGCCGTTCTTTGATAGGATCTTCATACCGAGATCGACCCTAAAAGAGTCCTGCGTATGTCGTCTGCAGCAAGCTCGGTCACGTCGTAGTTGTTCAGCACGTGGCTTCGGAGGCATGTCATTTCCGTGCCACTGAAAGTCGAGATGTAGTGGGCAAGCCTCAGGGTCTCGGGGTAGCCGCCTGCCACCGGGTCGTTGCCAAGCAGCCTGCCAAGCGACTCGCTCCTGTCGCCGATAACGTCTGCTCGCAGGACAGGGCTGCTCTTGCCCAGCTTGACCATCAGGTTGCTTCCGACGGTGTTCCTTATCAGGCTCTTGATTATCATATCGACTTCGATGTACGCCGGCCCGGGCACCTTTGTCAGGGGCGCAGCCGCCCGCTCAAGCGCCTTGAGCCGGGTGCCCTTGCTGATGCCGATCACCATATTCCTGCGGAGCACGCTCTCCTCAGCTATCCTTGCCATGCTGCGGTCTCTGTCCTCAAAGATCGACGCCTTGAGCGAGCCATCGACTAGGACTATCGAGTCGCTAAAGTGGCCTGCAAGCTCTTTCTGCACAGCTCTTTCTGCGCGCACCCTTATCAGGCGCTTTGCAAAGTCGTCGTCGAGAAGCACCAGCCTTGCCAGACGATCTTCCAGCTCTGAGTCCTGAATTGTGCTCTCGCTCAGGTAAAACAGCACAGGGCCTATCTTGAAGTGCATCAGCGCCCTGCCGCCATAGGCCATCGCAATTCCGCATTTTACTCCATAGAGGCTTCCTTCCTCGGTTTCGGCCAGCTTGACGCTGCTCGAGTCAATTGCCGCCACCATCGTGTTCTCCCTTATTGGGCGGATGGTCGTCACCGTAGCTGCGCCGTACAGGTTTGCCCTCAGTCCCCAGCCGTCAACAGGTACCATTTTCTTGTCGTCGCAGCTGAATACTATTTTCTTGCCCCTCAAGCCGTCAAGCTTGGGCGCGAGGCACTTGCTCACCGACTCGACTATGTCTAAATTGCCAAGGCTCAAGCTGTCAGTAAAAGGAGTGCTTAGTTGCGTGGTCATGTTGATCAACAATAACTGCGGGCACAATTATATTAATATTGCGCAACATGAACAATATGGTCAGCAACAAGTTTATCAATAGCATCAAGAGGGGTATATATATAAGAAGCATGGGCGACCGTCCCGCTGAGGAAGTCAGGATAAAGCTAAAGCATGGCGAGTGGGAGGTCGAGATAACCTGCATCGAGAGCAGGGTCAAGCAGGTCGTAGAAAATGTGCTGTCAAGCCTCGACACTTCCAAGCTGGTAAGCCCTGCTATCCAGAGCCAACTGGACGAAATGCGGCGGGAAATAGAGTCGCTCAGGTCAAGGCCAGCAGCTGTTGAGGCAAGGCCGCCTGCAGGAGATGGCGAGTCAAAGATGATTGTAAAAGGCGGCATGACTTGCAGGGGGCTGCTCGATACGCTCTGGCAGGAAGGCTACTTTTCAGCTGAAAGGGCTCTTGGCGAGGTACATGAGGAGTTGGGGAGGAGGGGATACAACTATGACAGGACGGCAGTCTCGCATTCTCTGGCAGACATGGTGCGGGAAAACATACTGACAAGGACCGGAACAATGCGCAATTTTAGGTACATACAAAAGAGGCCGCCTGACGGCTAGCTAGCCAGCCTTGAACTTTTTCGCTATCGTTGAATTGAGCCAGTGGATGCCTGCTGTGGTTATCCTGTATTTGCCGGGTTCTTTTTCGTCGCGCGCAACGTGGCCTGTCTTGGCCATCTCTGATATCCTAGAGCTGATTGATTTCGGGTTGAGCGCTGTTGAAGCGTGTATCTCTGAGACCTGCATCGCGTCATCCTGCGCCCTGCCAAGGTCCTTTGCAATCTTGGACGCGACCAGCTGGAGCGCTACCATATCCTTGTCTGACAGCCTGACGATATCAGAGTCGGGTATCACGCGCGGGCCTTCCGGCGTCATCTTGATCAGGTGCGAGTAAGTCTCGACAAGCTCTGGCGCGGTGTAGTTGAGCGAGATCTTTTTCGCAAGATCCATCGCTGGCACCTGCTTTGACAGAAAGTTGATGACAGAATTCATGACCGACTCGGCTGAGCCACTGAACTGAACCTTTACGTCGCCCACAGTCACGACGACGCTTACGTTGTTGCTATTATCGCTGTCAGTCTGGCTCATTTTCGTTTTGTGTAAGAAAAGTGGCGGCCTATATATTGAATTCGTTGTTTATTATGCTGCAAGGCGCTGCCGCTCCTTGTTCTCCTTTCTCCTGTACAGGGAATAGGTCGCCGCGATCAGAGCGCCTGACGTCGCGACGCTAAATATCGTGACACTGATGTCGCTGTCGACAGCGGTGCACGTGAATTCGCCGGTGGCGCACCCCGCTGCAAAGAATATCCCGTTCCACGCCGAGTGCGTGACCACGGCAAACCATCCCTTGCCGCTCACCCATGTTCTCAAGCTGAAAAAGAGCGAGGGCAGGACGAACAGCAGGTTGCCAAACGCCAGGCTGCTGGCTTCAAGTGTGTCAGTGTTGAGCAGGTGCATCGCAACCCATACCGCCCCGGTGACAAGGACCGAGTACGCGTTGCCAAAGACGTAGAAGGGGATACCAAAGAACAGCGTTTCCTCGATTGGGCCGGCGGAAAGCACTGACAGGAGCGATCTTGGGATGCTGGGCTGCTCGTAATCGGGGATCACTTGATCGATTATAGTCGAGCCGATGAGCAGCAGCCCAAAGCCAATCCCGTGGTAGAAAAGCAGCATCTTCGTGAGGTAGCCGACTGATGTGCGCCTGTATTTCGAGAGCCACGATTTCGGGTGCATGTCTGCCTTTTCGTCGGCGAACTTTTCTGCCACAGCTCGAAGCTAGCCCTGCGACATTTAAAGAACCTTGCTGCTACATCCAGTCTTCCCACGCTGACACATATTGCCGCAACAGCGCGTGGGCAGGCGGTGACAGGCCAAGCGACTTGTGCGCCTGCGCTAGGCAATCTACGAACAATTTCAAGGGGCTTGGCATGCTCTCGAGCGCCATCATGTCCCTGTCGCATTCTTCAACTATTTTTTCAAGGTGCTCGTTATACATCTTGGAAACGGCTCCCATGATGCCCTTGATCTCGCCTGCCGGCACTGATTTGTCTCCAAGTTGCTTTTTCAGATTTTCAGAATTGACCGACAGGGATTTGACATAAATGTCTCTAGTGGATCTTGGCTTGTACATTATTTTATTTGACCAGCTTGCTTTTGTAACTTGTCCTTCAGCATCGCGTTTATCTTTTGGCCGTCCGCCTTGCCCCTGTACTTTGACATCGCCCTTCCCATAAGGGTGCTCAGCGCGTTCATGCCCTTTTCCTTGACGACTGCCACGTTTTCCTGTATTATCTCGTCAAGGCCCTTGCCGAGCTCTTCATCGCTTATCGAAGCGGCGCCGGCGGCCCTGACTGCCTCGTCGACCGTCTTGGCTTCTTTTTTCATTATCTTTTCAAATATGAGAACTATGGACTCTTTGGCTATTGCGCCGCCGTCAAGCTTGGCAAATGCGTCCTTTATCATGTCGTCGGTCAGGATGGACGCGTCAAGTCCCTGCCTCTGCAGGCTGGTAAGGTCTTCTGTCAGCTTGCCCGCAATGAACGTAGGCGGCACCTTGGTCCTGCCTGCTGTCTCTTCAAACACGCCCAAGTAGTCGGAGTCAAAGATCTGGCTTGCCAGCTTTTTGTTCAGGCCATATTTCTTGGCCAGCGAATCGACGACCTCATCCCACGGCCTTGGAATCTTGTCCGCAAGCGACGCAAGCATCGAGTCAGTCACCGGGATGGTGGGGATGTCAGTCTCGGGGTACATCCTGGCTGCGCCGGGCCGGGGCCTCAGAAACACTGTCTTGCCGTCAGGGGTTGCCGCCCTTGTTTCGGCAGGGACGCCTGCTACGGCCGCCTTCAGGCGCTGGGTTATCGCGGTGGCGGCATACTCGACCCTGTCCTTTGGCCCGCCCACAATAATGAAAGCGTCGTTGTCGCCCATCTGCAGCCTCTGCCTGACCGCTGCAACCTCCCTGTCGGTGATGCCGTAATTCGGCAGCTCGTCAGAATGGAACACGCCGGCCACATCGTAGAACTTGACCATCCTTCCAAGCTCCTTTCCAAGCCTGATGTCCTGGTAAGGCTCAAAGCCTAGCATGCCTGCAAAGCCCGGCGCCCTTATTGCCCGGAATACTGCCCCGCCGGGGGAGTCGAGAATCTTTTTCACAATTTTTGACTGGGCCCTGCCTAGGGTGTCAGTCACGTCTTCTACCTTGTCGCCTACCTTTCCGACGTCGACATTTCGCTCCTTCAGCTTTTGCGCAATCAGTATCAGGCCGTGCTGCCTCTGCATCTCGTGCTCGATCACCTTGACAAGCTGGTCCAGCTGCTGCACGCCTTTGACCTCGACCACAGCGCCGTTCTGCACCGAGATGTTGACGTCCTGCCTGATGCTGCCAAGCCCCCGGGCAACGCGCTTGCTTGCCCGTAAAAGCCTGCCAAGCGTCAGGGCAACCTGCATTATCTCGTCCGGCTTGCCTGTCACCGGCTCAAGCGCTATTTCCACAAGCGGGACGCCCAGCCTGTCAAGGCCGTACTTTCTCATCTGCTTCTCGCCGCCAATCAATTTTGCGGCATCCTCTTCAAGGCAGATGCTCTGGACTCCTACCTTCTTGCCGTCCACGACAAGGTGGCCGCCTGTTGCGACCAGCATCGTACGCTGGAACCCGGTGGTGTTCGAGCCGTCGATGACTATTTTGCGCATGACATGCACCTCATCCATCACCTTGGAGTTGAGCGCCAGTGAAAATACCAGTGCCGTCTCTAGAGCCTCGCTGCTGACGTCATGGGGAGGCTCCTCATCTGCCTCTACAAGGCAGCTCGTGCCGGCGGCCGCCTGGTACTCGACAGCGCGCATCTTGCTTGCCTCAAACATTGCAGCGGGATCGTAGGCGCCAAGCTCGCTCTGCGTAGGTCGCAGCCTGCGCATGAAAGTGTAATCGTAATTCTGTGCCTCTTTGCAGCTGCAGCTACAAAAGAGCTTGGCCTTTGTTGCCAGCTGTTGGTGTATCTCAAAGCCGACCTTCAGGTTCAGCGACACGGGGTCTAGTTCTGTCACACTGGGCTAGAATTTCGACCTGCGCACGTATTAAGCCTTGCCTGTATTATATCGGGATGCTTGAAGAAATCTCGTTTGCAATGTTTTCCTGCATTACTTTCTTTGTCGATTCGACATCTTTGGAGTTTGCAAGGGCCCACATTGCCTTGACAGTCGCAGCCTCGGAGATCATGTCTGACAGCGGTATTACGCCGATGTTCAGGAGGTCCCTGCCGGTATCGTAGACAGTCATCCTGACCCTGCCCCAGATGCACTGCGAAGTCATGCACACCATGACGCCTGCGTCGGCTGCCTTTTGCAATGCTGGAAAGCAGTACTTGCTCACGTGACCAAGCCCTGTGCCCTCCAATATTATCGCCCTGTAGCCCGCGCTGGCCGCGTGCTCTATTAGCTTAGGATCAAAGCCGGGGTAGTATTTCAGCAGAATTACCCTGCCGTCAAAGTTTGGCTGCAGCTTGATGTCTGCGCCGGATCTTCTTTTTGCAAGCTTTATCTCGCTCTTTTGCTGCATCTCTATTGCGCCGTTTCTGACCAGCGCGACGGGTGTTGCGTCTATCGACTCAAACGCGTCGCGCCTGCTGGTGTGGTTCTTTCTCACACGCGTCCCGACGTGGCATGCGACGGTGTCGTCTGAAGTGCCTGCGTGCATCGCCACAAAGACGCCGGCGACCTCTGACCTGGCTGCAAATGCGGTGGCGCCTAGCAGGTTAAGCGCCGCGTCCGACGACGGCCTGTCAGAAGACCTCTGCGCGCCGACTAGGACGACCGGCACCGGGAGGTTCTGGAGCGCAAAGCAAAGCGCGGCCGCCGTATAGTGCATCGTGTCTGTCCCGTGCGACACGATTATTCCGGCGTATTTTCCTGCCATGATTTTTTCAGCCACCTTGTTTGCTATCATTGTCCAGTGCTCAGGCTTTAGGTTCTCGCTGTACTCGCTTAGTAGGACTTCGGGGTCGATAGAGGCGTAATTGGCGAGCTCGGGCACCGACGCGTACAGCTCTGATGCAGAGAGGGCAGCACGCACGCCGCCTGTCCTGTAGTCTACCTTGCTTGCTATCGTCCCGCCGGTGCTGATAAGCGCGACCTTGGCCAGCTGCTTGCTTTCAACAGAAACCTTTTCGGCCTTGGCGGCCGCAGCAGCTGCTTCGCTTTTTGGAAGTTTTGTTATCGACTTTATCTTGGCAACCTGAATGCCTGTGTTGTAGCCGCTTTTCAGCTTGATTACGATATAGTCTTCGCTTGCCGATTCATAACGCGGCATCAATACGCC
>DAINRX010000053.1:0-9902 GCA_036741635.1 Nitrososphaera sp. | reverse complement strand
ATGGCACATAGAGCCCGAAGGAATAATAGTAGGACCGCAGCTCATTTCATTTTGCAATACTGAGAAAAGATCTACAGCATGGCTTCCACTCTTCCGCTTAAAATGGTGTTTTCAAACAAATCTTCGTGGCGCTGGCTGCCGCAGTCGCTATTGCATCTTGGATCGTGTTTAACGTCTTTGACGGACTGATGTTCTTTGAGCCGATCATTAACTTTCACTACCTGCTTCCAGAAGATGCAGTGCCGGGCTTTATCCTGTCCAACGTCACAACAGCGCTTCTGGGCATTATTGCAAGCATGAATGTGTGTACGTCTTTAGAAGTTCCAAGGCAAAAGTTTCCAAGACATCATTCTTTTCAGGATCGACTTTGGGCACGGTTTCAAGCATGTGTGAGCTGCTCTTCGTTTGGATTTTACCTTGCAACCATATTTGGCAGCGCGGGCGTGGCGGCGTCTACCTTCATGCCGAACTACCAGATACTACCGCTTGGCCTTGTTGCTATTGGCGTGCTTGTCTCGGCCTACTATTCGACTCACAAGAGAATTTTGGGGACCTGCAGCACAAAGCTTATTTGAACTCCTCTTCCAGTATCCTGCGCTTTTTGCTCATCTGAAAGAGGCTGTCAGTTCTCTTCATCGCCTCTTCTCTTGGCCGCTTGAATACCATCGACTGGAAGAGCATGTGGTTCTCTGGTATCACCATGCCCGTCTGGTCGTCAGAGTACGCTATCTTGACCGTGTCGTCCTGAACCCTCAGGATGTCTTGGTGAATGTGCACCATGTTGGTGTCACCGTGCGCAAAGCCAAGCTCGATTGCCTTCTTCCTTACGTCTCCTGTGCCGTTTGCCGAGCTGATGATGGCGACGCCAAACTCGTTGCGGAAGCATTCCAATATTTCGTCCTTGGTTGGAGCCTTGCCGCTGAACCTAATAAACATCTGGTGCAGGTGCATCATCCTTGATGGGACCTTGAAGGCGTCAACGTAGAGGTTTGCGTTTGAAATAAAGTCCTTGACGTCGTCCTGGTGATGCGGGTTCCTGTCCCATTCTATTGAATCCTTGACTGCCTTAGTGTCCTCGAGGTCGGCCCACCTCCTTACGAGCTCGACATCGTAGCGCCTTATCCTGTCGCCAAATTTTTCAATCAGCGGCTGCATCACTCTGCCCATGCCAGAGACGTTGCAACTTCCCTGAATGACATAGGTTCTGCCCGCAGCCTTGGAGTAATTTACGCGCGAGTTGTGAATCATGTCTGCGACGGCGCGATCGCCGTGCCTATCCTCCCCGCCCTGAAATATCGCCGGCTTGTTCATCGGCTCGTACAAGGACTTCTTGTTGTCATAGCCCCCGCCCTCCTTGGCGGCGTCGATTACAATGTCGCTCTGCTTGACCGCGTCCTTTACAGAGCCGGTCACGCTATACCCCCTTTCCTTGAAGGCGCTGATCATTTCTTCTGGCACGTAGACATTGAAGCGGTTCTCAAGCGCCTCCTTCACCTTGTCGTCTACCGTGTATTTTGCGACGCCGACGAACTGGATTTCCTTGTCCATGGACAGCGCGGTAGCAAGGCGTCGACCTATGTTTCCGTAGCCGTTTATGAACACTCTAACCAAAACCAATCACTTATTGCTGAAATGAGCAAGCTGCAAATAGTATCTATGCATTAAATACGTTATGCACACAATTTTCGGTGTAACTTGCGCCGGCTACACTAGATTTAAATACAGTTTAAGCTTTAAAATTGTGGAGGATAATGCAAAGAGGCGGTCATTTTTGGGGCCGGTCAGCTACTTCTAGCTGATTATCTTTACCCTCAAAGGAGGGATTTTGAATGAAAATACTTGTCATAGACAACTATGACTCATTCGTTTACAACATTGCCCAGATACTAGGAGAGCTTGGGGCAGAGCCGATAGTAGTCAGAAACGACCAGATAACCTTGGAAGACATTAAGGCAATGAATCCTGATGGGATAGTGATATCGCCTGGGCCCGGCCATCCAGCCGACCGGAGGTACTTTGGGGTGTGCACCGACGTCATTACAGAGCTTGGACCAAAGACGCCAATACTTGGCGTCTGCCTAGGACATCAAGGAATAGTCCATGCCTTTGGAGGCAAAGTGATAAACGCTAAGAAGGTCAGGCACGGCAAGACAAGCACCATACAATTTACGGCAGAAGACAGGCTCTTTGAGAGTGTTGCAAACCCATTCAAGGCAACGCGCTATCACTCGCTTGTTGCCGACCAGAACGAGATCCCTGGATGTCTCGAAGTCACTGCAAGAGCGCTTGATGACGGCGAGATAATGGGAATAAGGCACAAGAAATATCCTATTGAAGGCGTCCAGTTCCACCCAGAATCGGTTCTTACAAGCGAAGGGCGCAGGATCCTTTCCAATTTTCTTTCAATGGTGAAAAAATGAGCGCACCGGCGGACTTGCGACCTGCAATAAGAAAGCTGGCCGCAAGAACAAACCTGTCGAACGTCGAAATTTCCCAGGCACTCGATGCAATCCTCGGCGGTTCCGTTTCTGACTCGGCGATAGCGGCCTTTCTCGTAGCCCTTGCAATGAAGGGCGAAAGCGCCGGCGAGATAATGTCCATCCTCAATTCGATCAAAAGGCACGCGACAACGATAACCCCGAACGTGCAGGGTCCGCTGGTAGACACATGCGGCACTGGCGGCGACTCTATACGATCGTTTAATATCAGCACCGCTGCTGCGGTGGTGGCATCTGCAGCAGGCGCGCAGGTGGCCAAGCACGGCAACAGGTCAGTATCAGGGGTTTGCGGGAGTGCGGACTTTTTGGAGCACATTGGTCTTGACCTGAACACTCCGCCATCAAGAGTGCAATCGTGCATTGAAAGCATCGGCATCGGTTTTCTGTTTGCACCCACCTTTCACCCATCAATGAAGAGCGTCGCAAATGCAAGAAAGGCCATAGGGATAAGGACGGTATTCAACATGGCTGGGCCACTGAGCAATCCGTGCACCAACGTGGCCGGCCAAGTTATCGGCGTTTTTGAGCCTTCACTCATGGAAACCTTTGCCGAGGTATGTCAGGGCCATGTCAGCGAAGCCATTATAGTCCATGCTGTAGATGGCTTTGACGAGCTCTCAAACACGTGCGAAAACGACATCCTATGGGTGGACAGCAGCAGGCAGCAGACAAAGAGGATACGCTTGCACCCAAGGGTTGTCGGCATGCAGGTAGCCAAGCCTGAGCAGCTGGTTGTAAATTCAAAGGAAGAATCGATCAAGAGCACAATTCAAGCAATATGCGGCAAGGCGCCGAAAGAAAAAGAAGACATTGTCGTGCTCAATGCTTCGGCCGCACTCGCAGTCGGCAAGGTCGCGCGGGACCTGAAGGAAGGCGTGGAAATTGCAAGAGACGCGATAAAAAGCGGAAAGGCGCAGAGGAAGCTGTCGCAATTGATCAAGAATTGCGGAGATGTAGAAAAATTAAGAGAGGCAGAAAAAAAGTACCTCTAGCCTCACTCGTCAGAGTCTTTTTCCTTTACTGCCGATTTCTTTTTTGGCGTTTCCTGCTCAGTGTCGTCGATGCCCTTTTCGTTCACTGTGAACCTGACGTCGTCGTACGGGTGGTACGGCGAGTCGATTATCCTGGCAATCCTGTCAGTGCCAGCCTTGCGCAGGTATATCCTATACGTCGACGCGTGCCCTATCACGTTGCCGCCTGCAGGCTTGGTCGGGTCGCCAAAGAATGTGTCCGGCGTGGACTGCACTTGGTTCGTGACCACTATTGCGACATTATAGATCTCTGATATCCTTACCAGCTTGTGCATGATGCTATTGAGACGCTGCTGCCTATCGGCAAGCGTCCCCCTACCAGCAAATTCCGCTCGATGAAGCGAAATGATGCTGTCGATTATTATCATCTTGGCCTTAAAGTCGTCGATGTACTTGCCCATTGACTTGACTATCAGCTCAAGATGGCTGCTGTTGTACGCCTTGCATATCGCTATCTTCTTCAACATCTCTTCAGGGTTTAGCCCCCTTGCCCTTGCTATCTGGTCAACCCTTTCAGGCCTGAACGTCCCTTCAGTATCGATCAGTATTACCCCTCCGCCAAGCCCGCCTTCTTCGACCGGCAATTGGGCTGTAACACACAAAGTGTGACATATCTGGGACTTGCCACTGCCAAATTCGCCGTAGAATTCGGTTATGGCCTGTGTCTCTATCCCGCCGAGCAACAGCTCATCGAGTGCCTTGGCTCCGGTGCTGCAGCGAAGCAGGGACTTTCTCTTCTCAAGCTCTACGTCTGCGGTTGTGAACTCGTTGTCGAGTATCCCGCTTTCCCTAAGCAACTTTTGCGCTGCCATGATAAAGGTGGCAGCGGTCTCTTTCGAGCCGCCCAAGTCCGTGGCAAGCTCTTCTGGCACTGCGGTGGCCAGCTCCATGACGGAACTTATTCCGGCCTCCTTCATCTTGCGGGCAGTGGTCGGCCCGATTCCTTCAATGTCTTCTATCTCCAGTTCAACCACATTTTTCGAAGAATCTGTCATTGCTTCATATCTTTTTGAAGGAAGTATATAATGAATAGTGCACTGGTGGGAGAGGGGGTTATCCCCGGAACCAACAAATGATGATTGAAAATGCGTTAAAATTTGAAATATAAAAAAGGTGCCTAGGATGCCTCCTAGACCCCGTAGTTACTTTCTCTTCTTGCCCTTCGCCTTCTTCTTTGTGGCAGCCTTGGCCTTTGCTTTGGCCTTGCCGCCTCCTCCACCGCCAATCTTGAACATCTTGGTCCCGCAGACCGAGCATGTTCCGGTTAGCGCGTTGCGTCCATTCTTCATGGTTACTGCTCTTTCTCCCTTCATTTCCCTCTTTGCTTTACATTTCACACAATATGCTTCTGTTGCCAACAGGCGTAGGTCTTACACGCTTGAATATAAGAATAGCTCTGCAGGCCCCATTTTAGCACGTTTGAGCACAAAATAAGCCCAAACTTGGGAAAAATCAGGCTTTGAAATGAAAAATTCTTCTCCCACACAGAAAAATTGGACCAATTCCAAACGCAAATTCAGCCGAAAGCTTTTCCCCGCCGCATCTTGCTTGCTGAATTCGTTGTCGCTCCATGCACAGCGATAGCCAGAAATCGGCATTCGAGACGAGAGAAAATTAGGCTCATAAATGCGCTTTTCGCACCAGCCATGGTTAGGTACTGCGACTTGCGCACGTGCACAGATACGTTAGCCATAAGCCATCGAATTGGTATATTTTTATATCATTTTCATTTTAACCGTATATTGGGTTGGCTGCAGCAGAAACCGGGTCCAAGGACTTGGAATCTCGTGGATGGGACGACTTACTCGCGATGAAGCGCAAACTTTCAGGAGAGCTAAAAGAAATTACAGACAAGATCGTTGACGTTGACAGGAGTCAATTCTACTCGATAACCAGCAGCATCAAGGAGCAGAGAACCATGCTTGACGCACATGCCAAGAGGCTGAAGCAAGTACGGGCGGAGGTGGAAAAACGCAACGCAGAGTTGCTTGGAATCAGCGAGAAGATCGCGCAGTCAAAGAACTTTCTTTCCATGATGGAGACTCGCCTTCCCTCGGAAAAAGAAGAGGAGCTGCAAGCCACAGTCCTGAGCAACCAAGCATTCATCGATGCCAAGAACTACAGGAGCGAACGTGAAAAGAACGAGATGCTGTCTAGGATAAAAGAGGCGTCGATGAAGATTGAAGCCATCAAGGCCACACGCACGATAAAGGAGCAGTTGGCACAGCTGAACCAAGAATCTACAAATACTGCCAACACGATAAAGCAACTGGACAAAGAGCGCGACTCGGTCAGGGGCAAGGTTGCCGAAATCAATAACGTCCTTGATATGCTCTACCACTCAAAGAGGAAACTTGCTGCAGACCGCGATTCTTACCTTGCGCAGTACGACGGCATCGCAAAGCAATTCGATGCTATCAACGCACGGCTTGACGCGATGGCCAAGATGAGGAGGAAGCAGCGTGAAGAATACGGCTACAACCTTCCAAACGACGCTCTTTTCAAGGTAAAGGAGATGGCAAGGAAAAAGCTCGAGTCAGGGTCAAAGCTGAGCTTTGAAGAGCTAAAGCTGCTCTACGGTGAAAAGGATTAATCCTAATTTATCCGGTGTGCCTATGAAGCCATGACGATAAGCGATTTTGCGCTTGCATGTGCCGTGGATGAATCTCCTCCGTACTTTACGTATCACAACGAAACCATGCTCATAATCCAGTCGGCGCAGGACGCTAGGGCAGGAGTCAACAGTTTCCAGTCCATCGAGCCATTCATCGATGCGCTCATATCGCATGAGTCAATTCACGTAGTCATAAAGGAGCTTGAGGGCGGTGATATCTCTGACTCGCTCGACGATATCGAAGTCATCGTAGAGCATAATGGAACAAAGTTTCAGATAACGCTCAACAACATCTTGTTTGCAAAAGATAATTCGGGCATAGTTCTGCCATTCTGAGAAAAAAATTGTTGTTGTGTGTTATTGCGCACGCGCTTTGCCTTTTACTTGATATCTTCAGAGATGTCGCGCTGGCTTATCGCCATTTCGTCGACCCGCAATGTCACCTTGTACCACTTGTCGTTGTGCTTGAATATATGCGCCGAGGCTTTCTTGTTGCTTGCAGACCCGTATCCTCCGACCCGTTCGCTCAATCGAGAGCGCAACTTATCCACTTGGTACTGCGCTATCATCAGATTCCCGATTATGTTCTCGAGCTCTAGATCCCGTTCTTCGTCGATGTCTGGAACCTGCGCATTGTTCTTCCTAGTCTGCATTCTCAATGTACATCCTGTTTCCTACTCTGTAGTGTACCTCGTCGATGTAGTAGGCTGTGTCGACCACGGGTGACGACAGGTTCGCGCCACACACCGGCACTCCTTCTATTTGTTGTTCTTCCTCAACCAGAACGCTCATTTGATCAATACTTCAAAACATCGAATAATAACGGATAGTATGATTGTTCCTGAAGAACGAGTCAAAGAGTACTTCCGGTTGCATGACACTACCGGTTTAAAAATCGTCATTACATATAGTCTGTCAGCTTGGCATTGGTTGTTTCTTTAATCAGCCGTGCCACCATTTTCCTGCAATTTGGAATGCGCAAGCCTGCTAGCTTTTGTAAAAACTCCAATTCTTCATCCGCAAGACCGAGATTTTCAAAATAGAGCTGGTTGAATGCAAGTTTTTGGAGAATCCTTTCGAGCGCAGCAAGCCTGCTGTACGCCCTGCCATATGCAACTTCGCTTTGCGCAATCGCTCTTGCAAGGCTTGCCTTCTGGAAGCTGAACACGCCGCCAGATGCAAGGCGATCAAACATCGAGACAACCTGGAAGTAATCGTCAACGCCAGTGTAGCATATCACCGTTGCCGGCAGAAACCTCTCAAGCTTGCTTGACTTTATCTTCCTTGCATGGTTCTTGTCAAGCACGAGCACTGATAGGCCGAAGGTCAGGATTGCGTCAACTATCTGGTTTGGCAGACGCTCGTCAATGCTGTCGTCGTCTGACTTGACCTCGACAGGATAAAAGCGGACGCAGTCTATCCTGCATTTTTCGCTTCGGGCAAAGCGCTCGAGCAGCTGCGTGCGGACAAGCATGTTGTTGTAATGCGCATAGTCGACATCTAGCTTGCAGCAGGGCTCCTTTGTAATCGCTGCAATCAATAGGTCGAAACTTCGAAAGTTAGCCTCTTCGACTATCCTTATCTCCGCCTCGTCTGGCGCCGGCATCAGGCTGTTGTCCTTGATGTGACCCGACCTGAGCGAGCTGCAAAACAATTGCTTCAGCTCCTTTTCGTTCATGCGTGCCTGTGTCCTTTCGAGCTCTGCGTTAATTTACTTTTGGGTACTAATGCTACTGTTTTTTGCAGGTCCACTTCATGGACCTTGCAAAATCATGCAGGTCCTGCAGCATCCTCTTCTTGCTGTTTTGCGATTTCGTTATCCTGTCAATGATGGCGCTGCCGACAATGACTGCGTCGGCGCCAGCCGCTATCATGAACTTGGCGTGTGCCGGCGTGCTTATCCCAAAGCCCACTGCCACCAGAACCTTTGAACCTGCAGCAGCCTGCTTGACGCTCTTGACTGCATTCAGAGTATAGTCCTCAAAAGACTTGCGCGCACCGGTTATGCCATAAACAGAAACGAGGTACAGAAAGCCTGATGTGCTGCCCAATATTTTCTTGAGCCTTTCCTGCGGCGTATTGGGAGATGCAAGGAACACCGTCGACAGCCCAAGCTTGGATGCCGTCTCAGAATACGCGTCTGCCTCTTCGACAGGCATGTCGGGCAGAATAAAGCCGTCTATCCCGCACTCTTTGGATTTTATCATGAACTTTTGGAAGCCGGCCCGTACAAGGATGTTTGAATAGGTCATTGCGAGCAGCGGCAACCCAGGGTGCTTTTTTCTGACTGCCCTTGCCAGTTGCAGAGCCTTCTCCGGCGTGATGCCTTTTTCAAGCGCGTAGCCCGACGCAGCCTGTATCGTCGGCCCATCAGCTATCGGGTCTGAGAACGGGATCCCGATCTCGATGATATCTGCCCCGCCGGCAACAAGGGCATCAATAACCTCTTGAGAGGTCTTGATATCAGGATAACCTGCAACGACATAGCAGACAAGGGCGCATTCGCCCCGGCTTGCCAGCTCTTCAAGCTTTTCTGTGATTTTATTTTTTGTTGTTGTTGTTGTTGGCATTCCTTTTCTTTTTCCCATAGCTGTAATTGAGGTAATCCTGAACGACTTGAACGTCCTTATCGCCCCGCCCTGACAGCGTAACTACGATAACGTCGTCCTTGCTCATTTCATTTGCAAGCTTCATTGCGTATGAAATAGCATGTGACGGCTCGAGCGCAGGGATTATCCCTTCAAGCCTTGAAAGTGTAAGAAATGCCTGCACCGCCTCATTGTCAGTGGATACCGCATAAGTTGCACGCTTGATGTCCTTTAGCATGGCGTGCTCCGGCCCAACGCCAGGGTAGTCAAGCCCTGCAGATATACTGTGAGTCTCTGTCACCTGCCCGCACTTGTCTTGAAGCAGGTAGGTGAACATGCCGTGCAGCACGCCTTCAGAGCCGGCGTTCAGGGTTGCCGAGTGCTTGCCTGACTTAATACCGTGGCCGCCCGCTTCTACGCCGCACAAAGCGACATCTGAATCGTCAAGGAACGGGTAAAACGACCCCATTGCGTTGCTTCCGCCGCCAACGCATGCCACTACTATATCCGGGAGCTTTCCTTCCAGCTCCTGCATCTGCTGCTTTATTTCATGCCCAATTATGCTCTGAAAGTCTCTGACCATCATCGGGTACGGATGAGCGCCCACCACGGAGCCAATGAGATAGTACGTAGTCTTAACGTTGGCGATCCAGTCGCGGAACGCCTCGTTGATGGCGTCCTTGAGCGTCTTGCTGCCAGAGTCGACACGATGTACCTTTGCTCCAAGCAGCTCCATCCTAAAGACGTTTAGTTTTTGCCGCTCGACATCCTTTGACCCCATGTATATCTCGGCGTCAAGCCCAAGCACCGCACAGGCGATGGCAGTGCCAACTCCGTGCTGGCCGGCACCTGTCTCTGCTATTATCCTCTTTTTGCCCATCTTTTTTGCAAGCAATGCCTGCCCAAGCGTATTGTTTGTCTTGTGCGCGCCGCCGTGCAGCAGGTCTTCGCGCTTCAGGTATATCTTGGCGCCGCCAACATGCTCTGTTAGGTTCTTAGCAAAATAGAGAGGAGTCGGCCGGCCCGCGTATTCAGTCAAATAATATGAAAGTTCCTTCTGGAAATCGGGATCGTTCTTGTACCGCTCGTAGGCAGCTTCGAGCTCTTCAATGGCAGGAGCCAGCGTCTCCGGTATGTACTTGCCCCCGTACCTGCCGAACTTGCCGCGTAC
>DAINRX010000052.1:3594-10060 GCA_036741635.1 Nitrososphaera sp. | reverse complement strand
CCGACCACGGACCCGTCCAGCGTCGCCACTATGCATTTCTCTACGCCATGCTGCACCACTCTCGTGATGATGGGCGATATCGACTTGTGGTGGTAGTATTTCTCACCGGTTGCGTACAAGTGAGGGTTAAAGCTGGGCACCACCACGATCTCGATGGTCCCTTCCTCTGCTGAAGAAAAGAGGGCCTCCTTCCGGGCCTGCATGTATATCCAGACCCGCTCGCCGTTTATCACGCTCCCCATCTTCGAAAAGACTGGGTGGATGTGCCCCATCACTATCCGCTTTACGTGCGACCTCACGTCCGAAGGCATGCTGTGGCCGTGCACGAGCAGCGTGTCGTCAAGCGTCATGCCCTTGGTGCTTATCACGTTGACTGCCTGCGGCACGAGGTGCCGGATGTTGGAGTCATGGTTGCCGGGCACGAGGTAGACCTCTGCCTTGGCGGCAAGCTGCCGCAAAAACACCGGGATGTCATCCCACTCTTGCTTGCTTATCGAGCCGATAGTGTGCTTGATGTCGCCCAGAAGCACAACACTGTCGGCGCGCTCTGACTCGACAAGCCCCAAGAGCTCGCCTGCCATGTCAGAAACGATCATCCCGGTTCTGACTGTTATCCCCTTGTTCGACAGCTCAGCTTCAAGCCCGATGTGGAGGTCCGACACGGCAACGTACTTCTTCTTTCTATCATCTTCGAGCAAGAGCGCGGCGTGCGGGTGGAGCGGGCGTACCTTCACGCTTTTTATATAGCTTGGATGAGGCAAATAAACCAATCAATGTCATCGCGGGTGCAGGACGCAGTCGAGTCCGGCAGCGTCAAGCAGATGCTGTTCCTGCCAAGCGGCAAAAAGCTGTGGATAGTTGTCGGCAGGGACAACGAATACTGGTCAGACCCTGATCTTGGCTTTTGCTCCTGCAAGGACTACTACTTTACTACGTTGTCCGGCGGGCAGGAGTGCTACCACCTGAAAAGCGTCAGAAAAGCGATGCAGGAAAACAGATTTGTAACCATAGAGTTTGACGACAGCGAATACGTGCAGTTCCTTCAGGCCCTTACTGACGATTACATAAACTTGCTAGGCCGCAGTTGAAAAGCTAGTGTTTGTTGTTGGCTCGGGCTCGGATTCTGCCGGCTGCTGCACCTCTTCTTCGGGTCTTCTTTCAGTTGTTGTTGTTATCGTCGTTCTTGCCTCGCCCCCCTTCCTTCCAATCGTGCTGTAGTATTCGGCGCCGCGCTCCTGCTTGACCGTCTCGCCGCCGCGCTTGCCGATTTCGCTGTAAAACTCTGTGCCATAGCGTTCCTTGACCGCACCGCCTCCCTTTTCTCCTATTTCGCGGTAAAATTCGGATCCATAGCGCTCTTTTACGACTTCGCCGCCGCGCCTCCCGGCCTGGCTCAACCCTTCCCTGTCCTGGGCTCGGGCCTCGCCGCCTGCCTTGGCGACCCTCATCCGAGTCTCTGTGGTTGCTGCTGCCAAACCCCTCTTTTGGTGCGGTGCAATGCCTCCTTTCCTGGCTACCCTCTGCCTTGTTTCTTCGTTGGCAGATGCCAGACCTCTGCGCGCATGCCCTGGTGTGTCAGCAGCCTGCTCTGAGCTCATGCCAACTAGACACCTATATCGCTTAAAAGGGGACACGAAAAAAGTAAGCGAAGCTTGATCAAACATTTATTATCCGACTGCTCTTTTTAGAGCCAGTAGAGTGTCTTGTTCTACTACTCGCAGTGGCAATGTTCTGGTAATAGGTTCCGGTGGCAGGGAGCACGCTCTTGGCTGGAAGATGTCGCAGAGTCCTTACGTAAATAGGATCTATTTTGCTCCCGGCAACGGCGGCACGACCGAGAATAATGTCGACATCAAGCAGAACGATGTTGGCGGACTTGTGTCGTTTGCAAAGCGCCAAGGCAACAACCTGCTTACCATTGTGGGGCCGGAGGAACCGCTTTCGCTTGGAATAGTAGACGCTTTTTCAAAAGAAGGCCTGCGGATTTTCGGGCCGACAAGGCAGGCGGCCATGCTTGAATCAAGCAAGGCCTTTGCCAAGGAGTTCATGTACGATGCCGGCATCCTGACTGCAGAATTTGCGATATTTACAGATCCGCAGAAAGCCAAGGATTACGTTGTCAGGCAGGACAGGCCGCTCGTTGTCAAGGCAGATGGGCTTGCGGCCGGCAAGGGCGTCGTCGTGTGCGACAGCGTCGACCAGGCAGTCGAGGCGGTCGACAGGATGATGGTAAGGCAGGAGTTTGGCGCCGCGGGAGGAAAGGTGGTGATTGAGGAGCGTCTGTCCGGCGAAGAAGCGTCATTTATTGCGCTGTGCGACGGCAGGTCGATAATGCCCCTTGCGTCAAGCCAAGACCACAAGCGCGTATTTGACAGCGACAAGGGACCCAATACCGGCGGCATGGGCGCATACTCGCCCACGCCAGTGGTGGACAGCGAGCTTCATAACATGATAGTAAAGCAGGTAATGGAGCCGGCGATAAAGACAATGAAAAAGCGGGGGACGCCGTTCAAGGGCTTCCTCTATGCGGGGATCATAGTGGACGAAAGGAAGCGCAAGCCCTATGTTCTGGAATTCAACGCGCGGATGGGCGACCCGGAGTGCCAGCCCATAATGATGAGGATGAAGTCCGATCTTTATCAATACATAGACGCAGCGGTCGATGAAAGGCTCGGCTCGATGCCGCCAATCGAATGGCACGACCAGACCGCGGTATGCGTGATAATGGCCGCCCGCGGCTATCCTGGCATCTACGAAAAGGGCAAGGTTATAGAGGGCCTCGACTCTGGCTTTGGTCCAAACGTCGTGGTCTTCCACGCAGGCACTGCACGGGACTCGCATAGGAGATTCGTGACAAACGGCGGCCGCGTCCTTGGCGTGACGGCGCTTGGCAGGGATGCAAGGCAGGCCATAGACAACGCCTACTCGGCAGTCAGGAAGATACACTGGGGAGAGAACGGCCATCACTACAGGACAGACATTGCAAGAAGGGCCATTGGCCGCTAAAAGTAAAGAACC
Source organism: Nitrososphaera sp. (assembly GCA_036741635.1). Lineage (GTDB taxonomy): Archaea > Thermoproteota > Nitrososphaeria > Nitrososphaerales > Nitrososphaeraceae > Nitrososphaera. The sequence continues at coordinate 7,042 of DAINRX010000052.1, read as the reverse complement.
CCTTCTTCTGTCGCCACGGCATCCAGCTTTTTGTCATGCTTGCTATGCGGCAGGCTTTCAAGCAGCTGAAACTTGTACGCAAGGCCGATTGAAAATATTCCACGCTTGCCCGATAGGAACCTGTCATAGTAGCCCTTGCCGTAGCCAAGCCTGTAGCCTTTTCTGTCAAACGCGATGCCGGGCACGACGAGCAGGTTGATTGCATCCACTGGGCCGTAAGGAAGCGGCTCCATCATCCCGAACCTACCTGTGACCAGGTACTTGCCTGACGACATTTCGTAAAACGCAATCCTATTGCCTTCAACGCTTGGCAGCGCCACCATTTTGCCAAGTTTTCTGGCCTGCTCGATTATAAGGTTGGTCCTTACCTCCGACCCAAAGGCAAAGTATGTGGCGACAACCATGGCCGACTGAAACTCTTTGCTCCGTATGACGTGCTCCTGAATGAATCTGCTGTGCCTCTCGACGTCGCTGGCAGCAAGCGCGTTGCGCTTTTCAAGCACTTGTCGTCTTGTCGCTGTTTTGCTGGACTGCAGCTAGCCACTCATCTCTCTTGCTATTGAAGCGGCAGACACTGTGTTTTTCAAAAGCATTGCCCGGGTCATGAGGCCCACTCCTCCGGGGACCGGCGTTATCCACGACGCCTTTTGCTTTACAGAGTCAAAATCAGCGTCGCCGGTCAGCTTGCCGCCGACCCTTGCAGTACCAACGTCTATAATGACCGCACCTTCCTTTATCATGTCTGCGGTGAGCGTAAAACGCTGGCGGTTGCCGACTGCAGTCACCACCAAGTCGGCGTTTCGCAATTTTTTATCCAGATCTTTGGTCTTGGAGTGGCACACCGTCACGGTTGCGTTGCGCTCTAGCAGCAGGAACGCAAGCGGCTTGCCCACGAGGTTGCTCCTGTTGACAATAACTGCGTCCATGCCGGAAACGTCTATCTTGTAGTAATCCAAGAGCTCGATTACGCCGGAGGGCGTGCAGGGCTTCAGGAGCGCCATGCCGTTCTGCAGCATACCTGCGTTGTATGGCGTCAGGCCGTCCACGTCCTTGAGCGGGCTCAGCACATTAATGATCTCAATCTCGTCAATATGGGAGGGCAGCGGCAGTTGCACCAAAATGCCGTGAACTGCGGGATCGTTGTTCAAGAGCTGCACAAGCTCTACTAGCTCACTTTGCTTAAAGGTGTCCGCAAGCCTGTGATCCCGGGTGAGAATGCCCACTTCCTTAGCGTCTTTTTGCTTGCTGCCGACGTATGTCGCAGACGCGGGGTCGTCCCCAACCAACACTGTCGCAAGGCACGGTTGAACCCTGCTAGCCTTCAGCTCGTCAACGGCCTTTTTCACCCTTGCCTTTACGTCTTCGGAAACGACCTTGCCGTCGATAATGCGCGCTACCAAACGAATAGGTGAGAATTCCAAGCACTATTTTGCTTTTCTGGTCTTGCCAAGAATGAAGGTCGCAACCCTGAATAATGTTCCCAAAGATTACCTACGCTTTCTTATATATCTGAAAGCTGATAGAAACGCCAAGAAGAATGAAATATAGAAGTAGGACCGAAATCGCTTCGAGAATCCTAGAGTCTGCAGCGTCTGGCACGACCAGGACCAAGATAATGTACAAGGCGTACCTTTCGTATGCGCAGCTAAAGGAATACCTGCCAGTGCTTGAAGAAAACGGCCTTTTGGCGTACGATAAGGGGGAACAGATCTACAGAACCACCCAGAAGGGCTTGCACTTTCTCAATATCACCAATTCGCTGCAGGACATGATGGAAGGGGTTCCAAACACTCAGGAACTACAGAAAAGGCAGTAGCAGCAGTTCCTTTCCTCATTTTTCTGCTACGCCTACCCTTATGAGCGATACCTGACATTATATCCTATTGTTGAAAAATGTTAACGCAGGCTCTGCCGTCCGCGCGCAGCGCAAAATGCTCAATGCAACTGACACTGCGCTTATAGTCAACCCAAACTCATGTAGTGGGCTGACAGGCAAAAATTGGGACGACCTCTTTTCAAGGATCAAGGACATTTTCGGCGGCAGCGTCAAGGTAGCTTTCAGCAAAGAGCAGGGGCACGGGACGGCCCTTGCGAGAGATTTCTTACGCCAGGGTTACAGGAAGGTAGTCGCTCTCGGTGGCGACGGAACGATAAACGAGGTTGCAAATGGCTTTTTTGAAGAAAATCGAGGCATTCGCCGCTTCCATTCGCTTGCCCTCAAGCGGATAAACCCGGACGCTATAATGGGCATAGTCCCGTGCGGCACTCGCAATGTCCTTTCCAAGTCACTCGGACTCCCTGCAGACGTCGTCGAGTGTTGCCAGAATTTCGTCGGAGGGTCACCGGCAAAGATAGACGTGATAGCGGTATCTGCCACAGACCCCGAGTACGGCACCCGCCTCCCGCCGAGGATTTTCCTAAACGCTGCAGAGATGGGCGTTGCGGCAGAGATAATCGACAGGTCAAAGAAGGTGAGGGGAAAGGTAAAGAATAGGCTCGTGTCGACCATGGCTGCCATCGTAACCACTGTGCCGGCGTACCAGAGCAACCTCTGCGAATTTTTTATAGATGGCCGGAAAAAGTCGACCAGCATGACCATGGGAGTGGTAGCCAACGGAAGGTTCCTTGGTGGCGGATTCATGGCGGCGCGGGATGCCGATGTGTCTGACGGCCTGCTTGACCTAGTCGTCCTGAAGGACTCGGGAAGCTTCAAGATGCTCGACGAGATGATAAACATCAAGGCGGGCGACTATTCCGGTGAGGACAACATACTGTACGCAAAGGCAAAAAAAATTCTCATCAGATCGAAGGAGAGGAAGGTCACTATTACGATCGACGGCGAGCCGATAGGCATACTGCCTGCGACATTCCAAATATTTCCAACACAATTGACAGTGATGATGTAAAATTTGGAGAGTGATTCTTGAATGTTAAATCGTCTGCTCGTAATATGCTCTGCTATTGCGTAGTGGTTATTCTGCTTCTCATCCGCCTAACATACTCTATATTTCTTGCCGGAACCCCCATACGGTTTCATATGGCTTGACATCGGCTGTGACAACTGCGTCTGCGCCAATGACTGTGTGATGGCCTATTCTCACATGATCTAAGATCACGGCTCCGGCCCAAATGGTTGCATGATCACCCACTTCTGCCCCTCTGCCAACAAAGGTACAAGCTGTTAGTTATCAGGCAATACTTTCCGATCTTGACATTGTGTGAGATATGAACAAGCTGGTCTATTTTTGTGCCTTCACTTATTACCGTGTCTTCCAAGCTTCCTCTCGCTATGCACGCGTTGGCCCCGATATGCACATTATCGCAATAGTTACCCCTCCCGGATGAGGAAATTTTTCTAGCTCTCCTTTCTCATTTCTTTCATAGCCGAACCCTTCCCTGCCGATCATTACTCCTTTTTCCGATAGACGTTCTTGCTAATCCGGATGCT